>NZ_JACJFH010000053.1:0-33817 GCF_014164495.1 Pseudoalteromonas sp. SG41-5
CCCGAAGCCCGAAGCCCGAAGCTCGAAGCTTATCTCATAGTAACAAACTCTTCTGAGCCAGTTGGGTGCAGTGCAACAACGGCATCAAAATCTGCTTTGGTTGCGCCCATTTTCATGGCCACGGCAAAGCCTTGGATCATTTCATCAACAGCAAAACCTAAGCCGTGTAAGCCTACAACTTTCTCGTCAGGGCCTGCGCACACTAGCATCATGTTACATGCTTGGCGGTGCTGAGTAACCGCAGTGTACATAGCAGCAAAGCTTGATTTATACACTTTTACGTTCTCGTTGCCGTACTGCGAAATTGCTTCTTGCTCAGTTAAACCAATGGTACCAATTGGCGGGTGGCTAAATACCACGGTAGGAACTAAGCTGTAATCCATTTTTAAATCATCTGGCAGGTCTTTATTGAACAAACGCTCTGATAAAGTACGGCCTGCTTTTACTGCAACAGGGGTAAGCTCTATACCGCCTTCGATGATATCACCCACAGCATAAACATTTTTAGCCGTAGTATTTTGGTACTCGTCTACCTTAACGTAACCGCCTTCGTTTACTTCAACACCCGCTGCGACTAAATTAATCTTATCAGTCGTCGGTGTACGGCCAATGGCCCAAATGACTTGATCAACATTTTGACTGTAGCCATTTTCAAAGTGGATAGTTAAGCTGCCATCGCTTTCTTTAACTACTTCTTTTGGTAAGCATTCGGTATGCAGCGTCGGGCCTTCTTTGGCCATAATATCAACAAGGGTGTCGATGATGTATGGGTCAAAGGTGCGCAGTGGTTTATTTTTACGAACAAATAAATGGGTTTCTGTACCTAGGCTATGTAGTACACCGGCAATCTCTACCGCGATATAACCGGCACCAACAACGGCAACGCGTTTTGGTTGTTCATTCAGCTCAAAAAAGCCATTTGAATCGATGCCGTGTTCAGCACCTGGGATATTTGGAATGCTAGGGCGACCGCCTACGGCCACTAAAATATGATCGGCGGTGTAGTGCTCGCCGTCTACTTCGACTGTTTTACTGTCAACAAATTTAGCAAAGCCTTTAATAACTGTTACGCCGTTTTTAGCAAGGCCATTATCGTAACCTTTATGAATGCGGCCAATATAGGCTTCACGGCTTTCTACTAGTTTACTCCAGTTGAATTCTTTTACTTCAACATTAAAGCCGTAATCAGGGGCGTATAAGTTAATTGCTTCAGCAACTTGAGCGCCATGCCACATTACTTTTTTTGGTACACAACCTACATTTACACAGGTTCCACCCATATGTTTTGCTTCAATTAGTGCCACTTTCGCGCCACGCATTGCTGCACGGTTAGCTGACGCTATCCCGCCGCTGCCGCCGCCAATCGCAATGTAATCAAAATGCTGAGCCATCTTTAGTCCTCAAGTTTATATAAAACGTATTTCTCTGATAATAACACATGGCAGACCCGTTAAAAGCCCCTTGTATTTCGAGACGTACGCCCCAACTTAAAAATCATATTCGAAACGATTTGAGAGCTAACATGAGCGATTTACAAAATAACCCACTAATAGGCCTTGAAGGCTTACCACCGTTTTCAAAAATTAAGCCAGAGCATGTTGTGCCGGCGCTAAAAGCGGGTATTAGCGAATGCCGCGCTAAAATAGACGAAGTGCTGGCTAATAAATCATTCACTTGGCAGGACTTAGTGTTACCTCTTGAAGAAGTTGACGATAAATTATCGCGAATGTTTTCTCCGGTATCGCATATGAACTCCGTAGTTAATAGCGATGAATTACGTGAAGCGTACGAACAATGTTTACCACTTATCTCAGAGTATTCAACCTTTGTTGGTCAACACCAAGGGTTGTATGAAGCCTACAACGCACTGCACAACAGCGATGAGTTTAAAACGTTAAGTACGGCTGAACAAAAAACTATTACTAATGCATTGCGTAGCTTTGAATTATCGGGCATCGCCTTGGCGCCTGAGCAGCAAAAGCGCTACGGCGAGATCAGCGCACGTTTATCAGAACTTGCGGCTAAATTTGGCAATAACGTGATGGATGCCACATTGGCTTGGCAAAAGCACATTACTGATGAAAGCGAACTCGCAGGTTTACCTGAGTCGGCGTTAGCGTTAGCGGCAGATACAGCAGCAAGCAAAGAATTAGATGGCTGGGTATTTACGTTAGATTTCCCGTCGTATTTACCTATTATGACCTATGCAGATAACCGTGAACTACGTGAAGAAACGTATACGGCATTTGTAACCCGTGCGTCTGATCAAGGACCTAACGCGGGCGAATTTGATAACTCAGCAATAATGAGCGAAGAACTCGCACTACGTCATGAAATAGCGCAACTATTAGGTTTTGCCAGTTATGCAGAAAAGTCACTCGCCACTAAAATGGCTGAAACACCAGAGCAGGTATTCTCATTTTTAGAAGACCTAGCGGCTAAATCTAAACCTCAAGCTGAGCAAGAGCTTGCTGAGTTACAAGCTTACGCCAAAGAAAAACACGGTATTGAGCAACTTGCTGCGTGGGATTATGGCTATTACGGTGAAAAACTAAAACAAGAGAAATACGCAATATCAGACGAAGTATTGCGCCCGTATTTCCCCGCAGATAAAGTACTAAGCGGCTTGTTTGAAACGGTAAATCGTTTATTTGGTATTAGTGTTAAAGAGTTAAAAGACATTGATAGTTACCATAAAGATGTACGCTTTTTTGAAATTTACGACAGTAGCAATACCCTGCGTGGCCGTTTTTATCTTGATTTATACGCGCGTGATCACAAACGCGGTGGCGCGTGGATGGATGACTGCATGGGTCGAAAAGTACGCGCCAATGGCGAGTTACAAACGCCTGTAGCGTATTTAGTGTGTAACTTTAATAAAGCGGTAGGCGATAAGCCTGCACTGTTTACTCATAATGAAGTCACCACTTTATTCCATGAGTTTGGCCATGGTATTCACCATATGCTAACCCAAGTTGATGCCGCGCCAGTTGCGGGTATTAATGGTGTTGCATGGGATGCCGTTGAGCTGCCAAGTCAGTTTTTAGAAAACTGGTGTTATGAAGAAGAAGCACTTAACTTTATTTCAGGCCACTATGAAACGGGCGAGTCATTGCCTAAAGAGTTATTGGATAAACTACTAGCAGCTAAAAACTATAACTCAGGCATGCAAATGCTGCGTCAAATCGAGTTCTCGTTATTTGATTTTAGAATTCACAACGATTATCAAGCGGGTGAAGAATGCCAAATTCAAGCGCGTTTAGATGAAGTGCGTAGCCATACATCAGTTGTTAAAGCACCAGAGTTTAACCGTTTTCAACATGGTTTTAGCCATATCTTTGCTGGTGGTTATAGCGCGGGTTATTATTCGTATAAATGGGCCGAAGTGCTTTCAGCTGATGCGTTTTCCAAATTTGAAGAAGAAGGTATTTTTAACCCAGAAACTGGGCAAGCCTTTATGCAGCATATTTTAGAAAAAGGCGGCAGTGAAGAGCCAATGGAGTTGTTTAAAAACTTCCGTGGTCGTGAGCCAAGTGTCGATGCACTATTGCGCCACAGTGGTATTGCAGCTTAAGCACTACGTATATTTAATCTTTAAAAAGCGCCGTTTGGCGCTTTTTTACTATTTAGAGTAATAAATTGTCGCAAAATCAGGGCTCCGTACTATGCTTTTTTAAGTAATTAATAAAAAGGAATTGGGCATGACAAAACTGGTACTGGCGATTGATGATGATAAATATGTTCATCGTGTAATAGAGGAATCATTAGCGGGGTTTTGTCAGTTAATTCATGCTAAAAATGGCGAAGAAGGTTTAAGGCAAGCTTATAAATATAGCCCTGACATTATTTTATTGGATGTTGAAATGCCCGGGAAAACGGGCTACGAAGTGTGTCGTGAGCTGAAAAATAATGAGCAAACCAAAGATACCCCAGTAATGTTTTTGTCGGGTAAAAGCGAATTATCAGAACGTGTTAAAGGTTATAATGCCGGTGCTGCCGATTACATTGTAAAGCCCTTTAATACCGAGGAATTAATGGCGCGTATTCGGGTGTTGTATCAATATCGTCAGCATTCTATTAAGTTAAAAAATGATGTAGAGCGCGCGCAGATCACCGCTGAAATAGCCATGACTGACTCCGGCGATATGGGTCGCATAATGCGTTATGTAGGGCAAACCTATCACGCCCATGATGTGCAATCATTATCGGCCCATTTTTTTGAATTCTTCCGACCGTTAAATCTCGATGTAGTTGTGGCTTTTTGGTATCAAGATGTAGGGGTTGTGTGCACTGATGACGGTGGTGTTTGTCCGTTAGAGCAAGAGTTATTAGAAAAGCACCGTTATTCTAATCGCTTTGTTGATTTTAGTAGTCATACTATTGTTAATTACCCGAAAGTGTCTATTTTAATTAAAAATATGCCTTTAGATGATGTTGTGTTGTATGGCCGCTATAAAGATTTATTCCCGCATATTTTGGAAGTAACCAATGCCAAAATCCAAGATATGGAAGTAAACGAAAAAGCACTGGCCCAAGCGCATGCGGTTGGTAATGCTTTTAATGAGCTTTCTTCGCAATTATTTGTCAGTAGCGAGGCGCGCGAAGAAGCCGTAGCTAAATTGACAACTCAGTTATCTGAATTACGTGCACTTATGCAGCATGAACCCGCTTTTGCTGCGAACCAAGCATTGGCATTGCAGGTTGAGCAATTAGAGCAAACACAATTACAGTTAACAGTCTTGAATGATGACTTGGCTTTTATTAAGCATCAGCTCAATCACATTATTGAATCGCGTAGCGAATTGATCGATAGCCTGAGTAAAATTGCTACGCCGGAGCACACTCAAGACGTTACTTCGCAAACGGATATTGAGCTATTTTAGTGCTATGGCGCTTAGCAGTTGATATACTTCGCGAGCTATTCACGGTCGGAGTTTATTTTGGTTATACAGTGTCCTTTTAAAGAAGTACGTCCTTATCTTAATGAAATTGAGCTGCGTTTTGGGCTCGCTGAGTGGGCGGCACAAAGCGAAGGCTTTTCACTTCATTATGATGATCAAGGCTTAAGCTTACGAAAAACCGATGAACCAAAACTTGGCGCTATTAGTGTTGATTTTGTTACCGGTGCGGTGGCTCACCGTCGTAAATTTGGTGGCGGTAAAGGGCAGTCTATCGCCAAAGCGGTTGGTTTAAATAAAGGAGCGACCCCCGTTGTTCTAGATGCGACCGCAGGGCTTGGCCGTGATGGTTTTGTGTTAGCATCGCTGGGTTGTAAAGTGATTTTACATGAGCGCCATCCGGTTGTTGCAGCATTACTTTATGATGGTTTGCAACGTGCTTATAGCGATAATGAAATTGGTCCGTGGATGAAGCAAAACATGAGCCTAGTGTTTGGCTCCAGTCATACCTTACTCGCGCAATGCGAAAGTATGCCAGATGTGGTTTATTTGGATCCAATGTTTCCACACCGTGAAAAGTCAGCACTGGTTAAAAAAGAAATGCGGGTGTTTCAAGACTTGGTTGGCGCAGATAATGATGCTGATGACTTACTCGCATTTGCCTACCCACTTGCCAGCAAGCGAGTGGTAGTTAAACGCCCCGACTACGCACCGTTTTTAAACAACCAAACGCCAAGCATGCAAATAAAAACCAAAAAGAATCGCTTTGATGTGTATGTCAAAGCCGCCATGGTGTGAAGCTTTATTCGTATTTTTTATTTTTGTTCCTATAAAGTTATAAGTGTTTCATATCGGCTTTCATTAAATTGTCATAAATAGTTAATAGTGTACGCGCAGTTACCCAAAGGAATTTAATTTCATGCGCGTGTCATCATTCACTCGGTTGCTGGCTATTTTGCTGGCATTGGCTAGCCTGCTGTTAGGCGGAACCTTGTACTGGGCAAGTCAAACCTTAGTTAAACTCGAACAACAAGACCAATCTTATAATCAATTAAAAAATAAAATACTTGTTGATTTAAAAGGCTTACTAGAAGATTACTTAGCACAGGGCGATAGTCAGTATTTAGGGAAAGCGTCGGATTTAATTAGCCAAGTAAAAGACACCCAACTTGCCATTTTACCAATTGATTTAAAACAACAGTTAGATCTGCAATTAAGCCAACTCGATACTGATATAAAAGGTAAGTATCGTGCTTTAGGTAAACTTTCAGGTAATGAAACAGCATTGCTTGATAATGCACTTAGGCAAATGGCGGGCTCAGCATCTTCCTTGATTGGTTATGCTAACAAAGCAGGGCAACAAAATACTAACGCGCAGGCTTATTATCAGCTTGCCAGTGATTACTACCGCGAAGTGACAAATTTGTCGTTGTTTACTTATCAGCTAATGCTTAGTTTTGATCAAGACACACAAACCAACTTACAACAAAGTATTGCTAACTTAAACCGTTTAGCAAAGCAGATTGACGAGCTTGAAAACTTGGGCGTTATGAGTGAAGTTGATGAAGATAGTTTGTTTATAGATGAAGAAGCCGAAGATTTAGCCGGTGAAATTAAGGCAGAGCTAAGAAGCTGGCCGAACCGCTACCCACGTGATTTAGAGAACACCATTGCACAAGCTCAGCAGCGTCAAACAGGCATACAGGCTCTGCGCAAACAGATCAGTACACTTTCTGACACGGTGATAAATGCTGAGCAGCAACTTAAAATTCAGCAAGGTACGTTAAAGCAGCGAGTATTCGTAGTGTTTTGCATTGCCATTGGCATGTTGGTTGTATTGGCTGTTGGTGTTTACTTTGTACAGCGAAATCAAGTATTAACCCCGCTTCGTCAACTACGTGATGGCTTTGCATTTTTAATCGAAAGTAACGAATTAAAAAATATTGAAAGTAGTAACTCAAAAACAGAAGTTGGTGAAATAGCTAGTTACTTTAACCAGTTAATTGAGCGTCAACGGTTAGAGGCTGAAGAGCGTGCACAAATGCTCAAGGTGATTAACGATTTTATGCAAGAAATGAGCGAGCATCTACATACGATAAGTCAGCAAACAGATGCCAGTCATCATCAAGTTGAACAAAATCAAGAATTATTGGCTGATATTCAACATATTGGTGAGCAAGTAAACGATATAAACGGCAAAGTAGCAGATAACGCCAAGCATACGTTTTCAGCAATGGAGCAAAGTTTAGGGTTTGCCCAAAACATGCTCAGTGCTAGCTCAAATACACAACAGCGGGTGGAGCATGGTTTACATAGCTTGCAAGAGTTGCTCAGTGGTGTACAAGATGTAGGGAAAGTTATTGAAGTGATCCGCAATATTGCAGATCAAACTAATTTGCTGGCACTCAATGCTGCGATCGAATCAGCGCGCGCAGGTGAACATGGCCGTGGTTTTGCTGTGGTTGCAGATGAAGTGCGCAAGTTAGCTCGGCAAACACAAGGTTCGCTGAGTGATATTAATAACCAGCTCAATCTATTGAGTGAAAACTCAACTATGGTGTCAACGCAAATATCAGCATTAGCTGATGATGCTCAATTGCAAACCGATAATGCCCAAGAGCTGAAACGAAACTCCGAAGGGGTAGCTCATAATGCACAGGATGCTAATAAAGTCGCTTTTGATGCCATGGAGTTGGCAAAGCAGCAAAACTCATTGTTAGAGAACTTCAGCCAGTCAATGCAAAGTATGAAAGGGCAGGTGAGTGAATCCAGTTTATTAGTGGCTGATATTCATCAGCGTTTACAGCAGCAAATGCATACTATTCGCAGTAGTTTAGGATTGTAACTTTGCTTGCAAAGGCACAATTACTCGCAACTCGATGTTAGGGTTGGTTGCGCTTTTGTGCTATTTTGGTGTTGTTCAAAACCCATCACTTTAAAAGGAAATATCATGATTTCTCAAGGTCAAACATTACCAGCCGTTAGTCTTACACAGCTTACTGACGACGGTATGCAAACACTTACCAATGAAACACTTTTTGCAGGTAAAAAAGTGGTGTTATTTGCAGTGCCAGGCGCGTTTACACCTACGTGTTCAAATGCACATTTACCTGAGTTTATTACTCTAGCAGATAAAATAAAAGCCAAAGGCGTTGACGCTATTTACTGTGTATCAGTAAACGATGCGTTTGTAATGAAAGCATGGGGTGAGCAACATAATGCTCAAGCAATCGAGATGCTTGCCGATGGCGATGCTAGCTTTACCAAAGCACTTGGTTTAGATAAAGACACTGCTGCATTTGGTGGTGTACGCTCAACGCGTTATGCAATGATTGTTGAAGATCAGCAAGTCACAGGTTTATTTGTTGAACAAGATAAAGAGTTTGCAGTAAGTCGCGCAGAAGCGGTACTTGAAAAGCTTTAAAAAAGAGCTAAAAAAGCCGAACTTTCATTCGGCCAAAGTTACCAAGGGAACTGGCAAATAGCACTTATAGGCATAGAGTTTAATACAAACCCTATGCCTTATTGCTAATTAAGGCTGGTATTGTGCGTCAAGCGTTAAACCGGCAAAGGTTTTATAAGCATTCACACTCATGTGCCAAGTTCCTGCTTGAGGATTGCTAAACGTACATGTCTCTGCGTTACCGTTTTTATATGGGCGGCAATCATAGCTAGAGCCTGTTGGTTGGCTGCCAAACTTAACAAATAAATCTGCATCACCTGAGCCACCAGACGTTGTTACGGTAAAGCTTGCCATTCCTGCTGGAACATCAAGGGTATAATGTTTCCATTGCCCTGCATTAGCTGAAATATCAGATACAGTTCCACCACCTGCTTGTGGATTACCTGTGTTACCAGAGGTTGTTAAATTACCAACTAAACTCACGCCTGAGTAAGCCGAGTAACCACGTACCATCACATGATATGTACCAGCAGTTGGGCTGTCTATAGAGCACTCTTCGCTGTTACCCCCTTTATACGGACGACAATCATAAGTTGATGTAGTGGGTTTACTACCTGAGCGTACATATAAATCTGCATCACCCGTTCCGCCACTCATAGTGAAAGTCACATTACTTGCGCCACTTGGTACAGTCATTGTATAAAAAGTATCACTACTCGCAGCGCCACTTAGGCCCGTTTGAGCTTGGCCATCAAGTAACTCATTGCCGCCAACGGGTGGTGTAGTACCACCGCTTGCAGCAGCAACTGCGGCTGCAGCGTCAACAATACCAGTACCACAGTTATTGCATGTGGCAGGGAATGAGCGAGTGCTTGATTTTAATATGCTTTCAATTTCATCAGGCGTTGCAGTTGGCTTTGCTTGTTTAATAAGAGCAGCAACACCAGCAACATGAGGTGCAGCCATCGATGTACCTTGTGAGTAATGATAGCTGTCACTTGAAGGACTTGATGAACCTGAGTTATGTGTAGATAAAATACCTTCAGAATCATTAGCAAAGCTTTGCGCACCACCAGGTGCTGCAACATCGATAGATGTACCATAGTTTGAGTAGTAAGCTCGACCACCATTACGACCAACCGATGCAACATTTACTACGCCATTACAGTTACCAGGGTTATAGTTGTTAGCATTGTCGTTATCATTACCTGCGGCAATGACAATTACAGTGCCGTTATTACGTGCTTGGTTAATCGCGTTTTGTGTTGTTGAGCTACAAGAGCCGCTGCCACCCAAACTCATGTTGATGACATCAGCAGGATTAGCATTAGCTGGTACGCCAGAAACTGATCCGCCTGAAGCCCAAATAATGCCGTCGGCAATATCAGATGTTAAACCACCACATTTACCAAGTACGCGTACCGGAACAACTTTAGCATCATAAGCAACACCAGCAACACCTTCGCCATTATTCGTAACGGCTGCAACAGTACCTGCAACATGGGTTCCGTGCCAGCTTGAACCTTGTGCACTGTTATTATTACCACACTCACCGGCAGATACTGCATCACCTGGATCGCGTGCATCACTATCGCGTGCGCCGCCGTCATTTGCGACAAATGTATCCGAAATCATATCGTAGCCAGGTAAAATATTGGCATTAAGATCAATGTGTGGACGATAACCAGTATCTAATACTGCCACTGTTACACCGCTACCTGTTGCGGTATCCCATGCAGTTGGAAGGTTTAACCCGCCAGCTTGCTCATAGTAATGCCATTGGTCGTCATAACGAGGATCGTTAGGCGTTGCAAATGGTTTTAACATCTGGTCGATTTCAATGTATTCAACATTGCCTGAAGCCATTACTTCTTGCATATATTGTTGGGCTTCGTCAGCGCTTAGTTTTTTATTTGCACGCATAACATGATGGTTGCTCAACGCCATTGCACGGATATATTGCGCCTTAACTTTTCCTTTTTTACTAGTAAAGTTTTTAACAAAGCCTTGGGCCTTTTTATTCATCATTTGTGGGCTAGTTTCAGCAGCCGACATTGTGCTCATTTCATCAGCGTTATTTTTATATTTGATGATAAAACGTGTACCGAGAGGAGCTTGGCTTTGTAGTTTTGTCGTTATGTCAGCAATAGATGGTGTCATTGCTTCGCTAGGATTTGCCATGCTTGATGTCGCTGCAAATATCGCGCTCACAGTAAGCGCTACAGCGCATTTTTTAAATGTTTTTCTTGTTGTCATAATTATCCCTAGATTGTTATTAAGCTTCACGATGAATTGTCGTGAAGGGGAACAAAAGTAAATGATCTGTTAAAGTAGTTAAAATAACGTTTTATTATTAATGTCTCTATTTTAGTTATATCGGGATGTTTATATGGCTAAATACGATTTTATGACTTTTATTATGCCGTTACAGTGGTTATAAAGTATTAATTAATTTATAGAATAGCGAGGTGAACATTTATTTTTTCAGACTTTGTTGTTAATAATAAAATAGTGAAATACCGCTCAGTTTGTACTTTTAAATTTGCTACAATTGCAAAAATTTCCTCATGAGATGAACAAATGACCCAAGTAGATGTAATAGTGATCGGTGCCGGAGCCGCAGGTTTAATGTGTGCAGCACAAGCAGGATACCGTGGCCGCAGTGTTACAGTGCTTGATATGGGCAAAAAGCCTGGTCGTAAAATTCTCATCAGCGGCGGCGGACGTTGTAACTTCACCAATGAAAACGCCAGCCCTGAAAACTATTTATGTGGTAATCCACACTTTGTAAAATCGTGTTTAAGCCGTTATACCCAGCATGATTTTATTGAGCTGGTGGACAGACACGGTTTGGCGTATCACCATAAAACCCTTGGGCAGTTATTTTGCGACAATAGCGCACAAGATATCGTTGATATTTTGCTAACTGAGTGCGAGTGGGCGGGTGTTAATGTTGCGCTGCGTAACGAAGTGCTTAGCGTTGAAAAAACCGCTACTGGCTATCTCGTGATCACAGAACAACAGTCATACAGCTGTGAGTCACTCGTTGTTGCCGCTGGTGGCTTAACCATGCCAAAACTAGGCGCAACACCAATAGGGTATAAAATTGCTGAGCAATTTGGCTTAAAAGTATTACCGACCATGGCAGCACTTGTACCATTTACCTTGCACCAACATGATAAGGACCGCTTTGAAGGGTTATCGGGTATTAGCGTGCCATGTATCGTCAGCAGTGAAGACGGCACAAGTTTTAAAGAAAACATCCTATTTACTCACCGTGGTTTATCAGGCCCCGCTATATTACAAATCAGCTCATTTTGGCGAGCAGGGCAAGCAGTGACTATAAACCTGTTACCAGAGCTTGATTTAACAGAGCAATTAGCAACATGGCGAGAAACCCAAGCACAAAAATCATTAAAAAATAGCCTAGCGACTATTTTGCCAAAACGCTTTATTGAAATACTGCATGAGAGTAAAGCTATTCCAGATTGCAATGTAAATCAGCTCACCCATAGCCAAATTGACGAGCTAGCTAATTACATTCATAACTGGCAAATTAAACCCAACGGCACCGAAGGTTACCGCACAGCGGAAGTAACTCTAGGCGGTATAGACACCGACGAACTTAGCTCAAAAACCTTTGAAGCGAAAAAAGCCCAAGGGCTGTACTTTATTGGTGAAGTAACCGACGTAACCGGTTGGCTAGGCGGCTATAATTTTCAATACGCGTGGAGCTGCGGCTTCGCAGCAGGGCAGTATTGTTAGCTTGTGCAGAGACAATAAAGTTTGCCCGTAGTGAGATATGCTACAACATGCTCATTTTCTCTAGCTGATTTAAGGTTATTGATAATGAGCAGTTGCATAATTCTTATTACATCCATTTTCAAACAAGAGTTTGAATATTTGGTCAATGCTAAGAAAAATAATAACATAGTGTTAATATTAGGAACTTTGTAGCGCCTATGTGGTCATATTAAATTAGTGTTATAGGGAACACTTATTGTTTAGGGAACAAATATTGTGACAACGTGGCGCTGGCCTTTTATTATTTCATTACTGCTCCACGGGATAATTTTTTCAATATTAATGAGTGTTAAAACCCCAAAATTTGTAGCGATAGATACTCCCCCAATTAAAGCATACATGGTTAGTATGGTGTTGCCTAAGTCATTGCCTACAATAGAAAAGAAGAGCAACCAGCACGACGAAGCCACGCTGTTGAAAAAGCTTGAAAAACCAATTATTCCTGCTGCAAACACGATTGTAAAAATTAAAAAAACAATAAAGCCTGTAACGCCCAAGGCACAAACAGACTCTAACAGCTATAAAAAAATAGACCTTAAATTAGGTTTAAAGAGCATACTAAAGCAACAGCAAAATACATTCCCATCAACACCTCCAACGTCACAAGCTTTAGCACAACCACTGCGTATTACTGTGCCAAAGGAGCACCAGCAAACCAGCATAGACCCATTAAAAGTTGAAAAGCAAAGCATGCAATTAACTATCTATCGCCTCGGAGATAACTGCTTTAAAAAGGTATCGATAGGAGCTGGTGTAATGCCAAAAAGTGACCTACCAGATAGTTATTTAGTAGGCACCACTTGTGCTAAAACAAAAGTAACCGACGCCTACGATCAAGCAATGAACAAATGGTTAGATAAAAAGTGACTACTGTGCGGAAGTCATTAGAAATAAAAAAGGACAGGCGCAATTTTTGTTAAGACAGCTATTTTGACAAAAATGGGGTTAACCAATTCAGCTCAAAGAAGAACCTATACCCTTACCTCACCATCGTCCCTGACTTAATCACAAAGTTTCCTGCTAATTAGTGAACAGTTATTTTATTATGTTTGTACTGCTGAACCTCTTCGTTTTACAGCTCTCGTATAACTACACAGATATAAAACATAGCAACACATAAAACACGCCATAATTTTTGTTTGCTTTATGTTCAAAAACTGATTAATATGCGCTCGTTCAATTATTCAGCACTTATCCTAAGTGTTGGGTTCATCAACTAACTGTGAAGGAGAAAATACTATGACATTTACATCAACATCCTTTGCAGGTCTTATCCGATAAGAGACTGGTTACTTAGCTACGTATTTATATATTAAGTACATTTAGGTAAGCATTGCGTTTAAACGCGTTCCTTTCGTTTGATTTCAAAATAGATCCAGACCTGCCAATTCGAATTTCGTTTTAATCCTATTTTTCTAATAAAGAAAAAGGAATTGGTATTATGGGCAAATCCGTCCAAAAAATTTCTGAACATGTGAGCCTTATTGCGTCTAAAAATACGTGGATTGAAGGGCTGGCAATACAGCAACTGATCAAAACATCAGAGCTAAATGGTATGCAACGCGTTGCGGGCATGCCTGATTTACACCCAGGTAGAGGGTATCCTATCGGGGCTGCATTTTTCACTACCAACAAAATTTACCCTGCATTAGTGGGTAACGATATTGGCTGTGGTATGGCGCTGTGGCAAACCACAGCAAAAGTAGCAAAAGTAAATCTAGATAAACTAGCCAAAAAATTTACAGATATTGAGCTGCCACTCGACGAAAGCTGGTCCTCAATCATAGAAAGTAGCAAAGCGGCAAAAAATATTACTACCAAGGGTTATGATAGTGCCTTGGGTACCATTGGTGGAGGTAATCATTTTGCCGAGTTTCAAGCGATTGATGAGATATACAATCAAAGTGCTTTAGATGAGTTAGGGCTAAGTAAAAAGCATCTTCAATTATTGGTTCATTCAGGCTCGCGAGGTTTAGGGCAATCGATATTGGTTGAACATATAGCGGGCCATAATCATGATGGATTATGTGAAAGTGAAGCTGACTTTAAAGATTACATGAGCAAGCATGATGAAGCGGTGCGCTTTGCAGAGCTTAATCGTGAGTTGATCGCTAAGCTGTTTTTAGAGGCTATACGAGCCAATGGTGAGTGTACCTTAGATATTAACCATAATTTAGTATCGGCTAAAAATATTAACGGTTGCGATGGCTGGTTACACAGAAAAGGTGCTACACCGAGTGATAAAGGCTATGTAGTGATCCCAGGCTCTCGTGGCGATTACAGTTATCTTGTAAAACCTGTATTTACAGAGTTAAGTGGTAATGATCTAACAGTGCAGGAAAGTATCAATACCAGTTTATTTTCACTTGCACACGGCGCGGGGCGAAAATGGCAGCGCGGTGAATGCCATGGCCGATTAGGTCATAAATATAAGCGCGAAGATTTATATCGTACAGCGTTAGGCAGCAGAGTTATTTGTGGTAATAAAGAATTGCTATACGACGAAGCCCCACAAGCATACAAAAAGTGCGAAACGGTTATAAGTGACATGGTTGATGCAGGGTTAATAGAGGTGGTCGCTAAGTTACGACCAGTTTTAACCTTCAAAACAAATGGAGGTTGTTGATCATGATATTACTGCAATTATCAGCAGGGCAAGGACCTATTGAGTGCTGTAAAGCTGTAAGTTTAGCGTTAAAAATGATTAAAAAACAATGCCTCGCACAAGGCATAGAACTCGAGATTGTTGAGGCTATTAGCGCAACCGAACGAGAATGTTTAAAGTCGGTTTTATTGCAACTTGATTCAACAGCCAATAGCGCGGCTAAGCAATTAGCTCAGTCATGGCAAGGTACTATGTTGTGGGTATGTCAAAGTCAGTATCGGCCTAAGCATAAACGTAAAAACTGGTTTTTTAGCGGGCAACTGTTCGATATTGATGAAAGTAAGCTTGATAAAGGCGTAACTTTTCAAACATGTCGCGCGTCTGGCGCTGGCGGTCAACATGTTAATACCACTGATTCAGCGGTCAGAGCCACCCACACAGCAACGGGTATTTCGGTACGTGTTGAGAGTGAGCGCAGTCAACATGCCAATAAGCGTTTAGCGAGAGTGCTGTTGTTTCAAAAGCTAGAGCAACTAGCGTTGGATAAAATGACTCAGCAAGAAACAGTACGTTGGCAACAGCACTGGGAAGTTGAGCGCGGTAATCCTGTAAAAACATTTACTGGTGAAAAATTTGCTTTAAAACATGACTGCTCAGTTAATGAAGGAGCATAAAGTGACAAATGTACTTTTCATTTGTAGTCGCAATCAATGGCGCAGCCCAACGGGTGAGCAAGTATGGAAAAATCACCCAGAGCTCGCTGTTAGCTCAGCAGGCACCAGCCCTAATGCAAAGAAAACGGCAAATGCCAAAATGATGCAGTGGGCTGATGTCATATTTGTTATGGAGCAAAAACACAAAAATAGACTTAAAGCGCAATTTGGAGATTTATTAACGTATAAAGATATTCAAGTATTAGATATTGCTGATGAATACCAATATATGGATAACGAGTTAGTAAGTATTATAAAACAAAGAGTTGGCAGCTATTTAGCGCTAATGTAAATTGAAGTAAGAGGGTAGAGCAATGTAATTCCATCTCAGCACTGCATGTTTAACTTTTGTCTTTTCAGTATTGAAAGGGCAGTCATACGGTGCTTATAACTATTAGAAATTGAATTTAACAGTCAATCATAATATTTAAAATTGGAATTACATGATGAAAATTAAATACCCTCGCACCCCACATTTACCTTGGTCACCGGGTGCAACAGATGATGATATACACCAAGGTAATTTAAGCTGCTTTGCAAATAAGCAAGTTGTTGTTACTGAAAAAATGGATGGCGAAAATACGACTATTTACAGTGACTTTGTACATGCTCGTTCGATTGATAGTCGCTTTCACCCATCAAGAACATGGGTAAAAGCGTTGCAAGCGGAGCTAGGCTACAAAATTCCGCAAGGATGGCGTATCTGTGGCGAAAACCTATATGCAAGGCATTCGATTAGCTATGAATCATTAGCTAGTTATTTTATGGCATTTTCGCTATGGAACGAAAACAACGAATGCTTAAGTTGGCAAGACAGCAAACAGTTTTTTGCACAATTAGGGCTGATCACTCCAAAAGAGTTGTATGTTGGCTTATGGTGCGAAAAAACAATAAAAGACATAGTATTGGATACTCAATACCAAGAAGGCTATGTCGTTAGACTTGCTGATGGTTTTCATTACTCACAGTTTAAAAAAAGTGTCGCAAAATGGGTGAGAAATAACCATGTGATCACCGATAAGCATTGGATGCATGCTGACGTGATCCCTAATGGGTTAAGCACTAAAAATACAAACAAGGGAGGCTAAGATGAAAAAATTAGCCACTTGGTTAGACAGTTTAGCTTTAAATCATTCACCAGATTTTGCTGAGTGTGTAGAGTATTTGGGAGATGTGTTCCCTTTACTGTATCAGTTTGCTGACACTGAGCAAGATAGTATCTGGCATGCTGAAGGTGATGTTGCTATTCATACTGATATGGTGTTGAGCCAACTGTATGAAATACTAGTCAATGATGCTGAACATATAAAAGGCGCTCAAAGGCAGGTATTGATCTTATCTGCTTTATTGCATGATATTGCCAAGCCAATCACTACAAAACGCAAACTGATAGAGGGAGTTGAACGTGTAGTGGCGCCAAAACATGAGGAGGCAGGTGCAAATTATTTAGCGATTAAGTTACTTGAGTTACCCCTTGGGTATAAAGCAATTAATAGCATTATTGGATTAGTGGGTTTTCATCAAATGCCAAAACGTTTGGTGATTAAAAATCAAAGTTACAGTGATTACCTGCACCTTTCTTTAAATGCCAACTTAGAGTTACTTTATTGGCTTGAATTAGCTGATATGAAAGGGCGAACATGCACAGATCTAGCCCAACAAATCGATTTGTTGGAACAGTTTAAAATGTTTGCTCAAGAGTATGAATTGTGGGACGAGAGTAAGGCAACTCACTCAATTTTAAAGCCTATTCAGGTTAAATCTTCTCTTGCAGAACAAACGTATTTAAATGGCTATGCTATTCGTCAGCTGGCACATGGTCAAATTAGCATGGTTGAAGAAGCATTAGCGAAAAATTATCAAGGTGCTTTAGGATACAGTCATCTTTATGTGATGTGTGGTATTAGCGGCAGTGGTAAATCTACTTGGATTGCCCAGAATCTAACAGGATTTGAAATTATTTCATTAGATGATATTCGTGAAGAGCTTAATGGAAAAAGGAATTGCCAAAAAAATCGAGGGCAAATGTTACAGTTAGCTAAATCGCGATTAAAAACGGCATTAGCAAATAAGCAAAATATTGTCTGGGATGCGACCAATTTTCGTAAAGACTTTAGACAAATTATTTGTGATCTTGGGCTAAATTACGGCGCTTTAATTACGATTGTTGCTCTGCAAGTCAAAGAAAGCACACTACGTAGTCAAAACAAAAGTAGAAAGCATAATGTGGGTGATGACGTTATTACTAGTCAGTTAAATAAGTTTGAGTGGCCTTCAGTTACTGAAGGTCACAGAATGCTTATTATTGGCGAAAAAGGTAATGAGTTATTAAGGCTTGGCACATTTGAGTAAATACTTTTGATTTACTTCTAGTTTTTGATAAAAGATCCTCCACCATTGAGTGGAGGATCTTATTTTAAAAGAGTGTATCGCCTGCTATTTTTCGCAGGGCAAATTTACCGCGCTCAGCAACTGCAGTAGAGCGGTCCAATGACAGTTGTTCAGCAAGCTGTATTGATTCTTCGCCTAAATTTTTTAATTCTCTAATTAATACTTCTGCGGCTACTCGCCTAACGATGGAAGAGCGATCGTTTGCTGCTGATTTAAGTAATAGGATAAGTGGTACGTGAATTGTCAGCGGACGCGCTGAAATAACAGGCACCTCGTGGCCTTGGCAATATCTTATATCTGTCCATTGCCACTTTCTTCCATTAAACCAAGAAACTTTATTGCTAAATAAACATCTGTATACCTTGGCACGAAGCGACGGTTGAACAGCGCGGTTAGCTATTTCTACAAGGTAATGATCTATCGCGCTTTTACGCGCAATCTGTGAAAATATCGAAGATAATGGCCCTGTTGGCGATGCGATTAAATTTAATTTAAGTTCATCTAAAAGACGCGTTGTTGTAATTATTTCTAATAGGGTGTTTTTACTTTTCTCATCAATTCTTTTCCATGATGACCAGTGACTTAGGGTAAAGAAGACTGCATCTACAACATCGGATTTATCAGTGTTTGTAACAATTTTACTAAGCACTTCACTAGCAGCTTGTCTCACTTGCGGTACCCAGTCATTAAGTCTTCTGCACACTAATGCTAAAGCAAATCTATTTGGCGCACTCTTTATACAGCGAAGCGCTTGTTCTCTTTTATGGCCGTCCCAACTACACAAATCAATCCATGTTATTTTAGTGTTAGTATTAGACCAAAATTTCCACAGATTATTTGACTGTGAAGAAAGCGCTTTATCGTATTCATCGCGAATAAACCGCTCCCAGTAATCTAAATTGCCTAATGGCCATTCAACTGTCACAAGAGAAACTGGGCATAGGGATGGCGAAGTCTCTTTCGATGAACAGGATGATCGCACTAACTCTTTTATTGCGTGGGATAGCTCTTGCTCTAACGCACTTGTTTTGTTCATTTTTATATCCTTACTTTCAGAGTCAGGCAGTAATTTACTTATCTATACTATTATTTAAAATCTCAATAAAAAGTTGATTTAACACTTCAAAATCGACGTCTCTTGTTTTAAATTTTGATCTGTAGTTTTCGTGTCTCGCTAGTTCTGACTCAATAAACTCATTAATCACTGGCACGCTTTTAATATACTCTTTCTCTAAACTGACGCGTTTTGATGCCAGCAGTGCCGATATTGCCTCATTAAGTGGGGTATTCTCGGCTACTAACTTACGTAAAGTATCGAATTCGATAGGTGCCGGCTCGTTATATTTTTCAAGCCACATAATTGCTAGTAAAGGCCTTAAAATATAAAAGTACTTTTTCAGGGGGACTTGCTCTTTTTTAAGATATTCACGGAAATTGCCTTTAGCCATATGCAAGTAGTGATAAATTCCTCGTGTTGATGACGCGATAAGTGGCAGCAATTCGCGCGCTTTTGTTGCAAAGTGCTGGTCATCTACATACACAATGGGTGATTGTAGCCACTCGATAAACGCGGGGTTAGATTTATAAAATAATTTTAGGGCTTTGCGAATATCCCAGCCGTTTATATCTATTTCATCGACGATTGGGTATTCAATCACGTCGCGTTTATCTTCAAGGTTTACTGCTAAATACCAGTCTGTTGGGTGCGCGTAAATAAATCGCACATCATAATCGCTGTTAGGAGATTCAAACCCCCACGCTCTGCTACCTGACTCTATCGCGTAAAGTACCTTAACATTGTGCTCAGCTTCTGCGGCTTTTATTCTGCGTAGTATTTCAGTGTGAATATCTTTGTTGATGCGCTGATCTACCGTATTTTCTTGGTTATTTATTTTCATGGTGTAACTCTTTATTTTTTAATTCGGTTAGGCAATCGCGTAAACAATTTATTTCCGCTTCTCGCATTGCTGCACCAATTAGCGGGCCGCTTTTACCTCTTGAAATTGCTTGTTGTACTATGGCTTTTCTGTCGATTTGCTTTAATGCATTTAATAGTGACTGCGCTAATTGGAATTGTGGATAGTCTTTATTTACAAAGTCTTCGCCCCTACCTTGCGCATCACATAAACACGCTTGAAGAAACTGTAAAAAACGCTGTGGATGTTCAAGCGCATTCATTTTTTCAACAATGAGTTTGTGTACTTTTTTAGGTGTTAGCTCAAATAATTTGTGACATCGGGTGTGGTTATCACTTGTTAAAACTGCCAGCGCTTTTAATTTATTCGGTACTTTTAAGCGCTCACAAAATTCATTTATCACCTTAATACCTACTTGCTCATGACCATGTAAATTTCCATATTTTTGATAGCAGTAAGCTTTACCAAAGTCATGAGTAAGGGCGGCGAAACGTGTTTCAACATCAAAACCTAAATCAGCAGCTCGCTTTAGTACCAGCATGGTGTGAATGTAAACATCCCCTTCAGGGTGGTGGTTTTTAGGTTGAGGGATACCTTGCATCGCTTCAATTTCAGGAAATAGCCCTAAACTATTAAGTGCTTGAAAAAATAACTGCGGGTGTTTCTCGTTCAATGCCTTTTCGGTTTCATTCCATACACGTTCGGGTACTAAGTTTGCAAGTTCGCCGCTTTCTTTTAGTTTGTTTATAAGCGCTTGAGTGTCTGGGTGTATTGACCATTGCTCACCAAAACGGGCAAGAAAACGTGCAATCCGTAACACGCGCACGGGATCCTCTGCAAAAGCGGCGGTGGTGTGCCTAAGTATTTTGTTTTTTAAATCCGCTTGACCATTAAAAGGATCGATAATATTGGCTTGATCATCCATCGCCATTGAATTGATGGTTAAATCGCGCCGCGCTAAATCTTCTTCTAACGTTACCGAGGTACTGGCATCCACTGTAAAGCCAATATAGCCTTTGCCACTTTTTCGCTCAGTGCGGGCAAGGGCATATTCTTCTTTTGTTTTTGGGTGCAAAAAAACCGGGAAATCACTGCCAACAGGCTGATAACCTAATGCGATTAAGGTGGCAGGTGTCTCGCCTACTACAACATAATCTTTGTCTTTTGACTGATGGCCTAGTAATGAGTCTCTCACTGCTCCGCCGACTAAGTAGACTTTTTTAAGTTTATTATTCATTACTTTACCGCTGTATTTTTAATCCTGCTTAAGTGTCTTGTGTTAGTGAAACATGCCACAGGCACTGTGTTAATTGCTTTAACTGTATTTCTTTTCCTAATATGTGTTTAATAACATTTATATTGGTTATTGTATGCAAGCTAGGTTTAGTTGTTGTAAAGCTGCCGCTTCCTGCCAGTGCAATGGGCAGTAATAATTGGTCGGCTAAATACTCTTCAACCGCCGCCTGAGATTGAATAAATACATTAACTCTGCCTGCCGCGCGTTTTGCTACATTTTGCGCTGATAACCCTTTTTCTCCCCTGACTTCAAAAACAGAACGATGCGTTTCACTATCAATACCTAATTGAAAACTGTTACCCGGGCCTGGGGTGATCACGTTTTGCACAAGACTTGGTGCATCATGCCAATTGAGTACTTTTTTAGCTGTGTTAATTTCGCGCTGCCCTATGCTTGATGGCAGTGAGCTTACTAGTGCCGTTAGAGAGCAATTATTCGTTTGTTCAGCAAATTGAGCACCAGCAGTAGTTAACGTAATTGGCTTAAGCTTTGTTGTTGGTTGAACGCTTATTTGCCACTTTCCACCGCCTGCAGGATAAAATCCGAGTGCTGTCGTTTTAATCTGGCAATCAACACCCATGCGTTTCAGTATGGGCAAAAATGACTGTTCTAAAAAGCACAAAGAAGGTGACATTCCATTATGTGTGCCGCCTTCAAACGTGACGGTTGAGCAGTTTGGTGCCAGTGCCAATACAGGTAAAATTGTTTGGCATACCAATACGGTGCTGCCTGCGCTACCAATGGCAAAATTAAAGTTACCGGCTTTTATTTTGCCTGGCGAAAAGCGAATATGCGTTGAGCCAAGTTCAACGCCTTCAATACTGGCATCACAAATCTCTTGTGCCGCCAAAACACATGTAAGGTGTTGACGTAATAGCCCTGTTTTGTTTCTGCCAGCTCTAATATTGTAAAGCTCAATTTTTTGTTGGGTTAAAATAGACAGGGTGAGGGCGGTTCTTAATACTTGGCCGCCGCCTTCACCTTGTGAGCCATCAATTTTTATAAATTCTGTGGTCATATAATTATCTTTATCCTTTTACACAAACAATTTGTTTTAAGGTATATACCACCTCAACTAAGTCTTTTTGTGCTGTCATTACTTTTTCAATATCTTTGTATGCGTGAGGGATTTCATCAATCACTGCTGCATCTTTTCTGCATTCTACGCCTTGTGTAGCAGCAATTTGATCTTCAACGCTGTACACCTTTTTGGCTTTTGTTCTAGACATAACACGGCCTGCACCATGGCTACAGCTGTTAAAGCTTTCAGGGTTTCCTAAACCACGAACAATAAAAGAGCGCGCGCCCATATTGCCTGGAATAATGCCCATTTCCCCTTTTTCAGCTCTTACTGCCCCTTTACGTGTTACAAAGCAGTCTTTACCAAAGTGATGCTCGCGAGAAATATAATTATGGTGGCAATTTACTGCGAGTTCATGGGTTGAGAACGCTACAGGTATTTGCTTTCGTAATGCTGCTATGGCATTAAACATCATAATTTCGCGGTTTTTGGCGGCAAAGTCTTGCGCCCATTCAACCGCTTCAACGTAATCATCAAAAAAGTCACTGCCTTCTTCAAGATAGGCTAAATCCATATCGGGTAGATTGACTTGATGGCGCTGCATTTCTTTTTTAGCTAACTCAATAAAGTACGTCCCAATGCGATTACCCACGCCACGGCTGCCAGAGTGCAGCATGATCCATACAGTATCGTGCTCATCTAAACACAGCTCTAAAAAGTGATTGCCTGTTCCCATTGTACCTAAATGGTTAACATGATTGCTCTTTTTTATTGCAGGGTGTTTTTCACAAATAAGTTCAAACCGCGCCTGTAATTTTAGCCATTCACCCGCCACTATATCGGGTATGTTATGCCATGCACCTCTGTCGGCTTTGCCTCTATTGCTAGTTCTGCCATGCGGGATTGCTGACTCAAAAGCATGTCTAATCGCCAACAAGTTATCAGGTAGTTGGCTTGCTGTTAAAGTTGTTTTAGTGGCGACCATTCCACAGCCAATATCAACACCCACTGCGGCGGGAATAACCGCATTTACTGATGGTATAACACTGCCAATGGTTGCGCCTTTACCTAAATGCACGTCTGGCATCACGGCAATATGAGAATGCACTAAGGGCATACGTGCAATATTGTTTAGCTGTTGTTGAGCTTGCTCTTCAAAAGGGACGCCTTTGGTCCACGCTTTAATTGGTACACTACCTTGGTTTTCGATTACGTTATAATTTTTACACATTCTTGTTTTCCTCAATTCTTTTCATTGTTAATTTTTGCGTAACGCTTACTGGTTAGGCTATTTTTACTGCGCCGTTCATTAATCCTTCTAATCCACCGTACACGGTCAGATTGTTTATTCGTTCGGCGACTTTTTCTAATGCTTCCAGCTCTTTTAAACGCATTAGTGTTGGGTTGTTTTCAATCATTTTTGCAGTGTTATGTAAGCTTCTGGTTGCTGACGTTTCTTCGCGTCTTTTAATTACATTGGCTTCTGCTGCTTTTTGCGCCTCAACTACTTGGTTTAATATTATTTTCATTTCACCTGGCAAAATAATGTCTTTTACCCCGACATTCTCTAGGGTGATACCAATGTCTGTTAAAGACTGTGCAACCAGCTCTTTTACCGTTTCATTTACGTACAACTTATCCAAAAGGATATCATCGAGCGATTTTGTGCCAACGGCTTCACGTAATGCTAACTGCAACGCTTTGTAGACAAAGTCATTCACGTTATCAACGCTTCGCGCTGCAAGCTGAGCGTCATGTACTTTAATATTGGCACTCAAATTAATGCGTAAGCTTACGCGGTCTTTACTGAGGATCTCTTGTCCTGAGATCTCGAGTAACTGCGTTCTGCAATCAAAGGTTTTTAATTCAATCTCATGATTAAATTGCCAAAAACCGTAATGACCAGGTGTTAGTTGTTTTAATAGCTGACCATTTACATACAGTAAACCAATGTGCTCTTTTGCTATGTTTAAATCCGCAATAGGTTTAACTGCAACAGTACGCTCACTTTTAATTAAACGTGACGCTGTATTTGCGCCAGCACGGTTAATTAAAAAAAGCGTTTTATCATCTAGGGCTATTTCTTCGTCGATAGATACTTTCTCTAGTCGAATATCACCCGCGTCTTGCCATAGATATAATTGTTCGCTAGGTGCGACGATCCCTTCAAGTAGGTCATTAACGTACAACAGGCCCACTTCCGTGTTACTTAGCTTACAGTGAAAAATATGTTCATTTAGCTGTGGATTATTTCGATACAGCCTTTCAGCATTTTGTTCTGAAAAGTACAGCGTGTTTATATCAAAATACTCAAACGATAATTCATTTTTAAAATCCCAACGTTTATGTTTTCCAGGTGTGAGTACATCTATTAGTTGTTGATTTTTGTACACAAGCACTCTTTGGTTTTCAGTGATCTCGACTATTTTTTGAAACAACTTTTTGCTTAACATTTTAAATTCCTTATTGTTTTTACTTCCCTTAAATTAAGGGGTTAGTAAGAGTTAAATACTTGTTTAATAAAAGCCCAAAACTGCATAGCGATGGGGAGCGTCCAGCTTGCCACCGTTCATTCGTCTGAGGCGTTTATCAAGCATTGGTAATAACGACTTACTAACGTCTTTATATGTATGTTTAAGATGGGATTCGAACCCAAGGCAGTCGGCGAACCGCTGCTCTACCAGTTGAGCTACCTTTAAAGGGTATCATTAAGGAAGGATTCGAACCTTCGCACACGGCAATGAACCGTTGCTCTACCTCTGAGCTACTTTAATAGTTGTTTGATTGGGAATACGCGGCAACAGTGTTGAGCGCACCAGAGTGACTTTTTGAATCACACCTAATTAATCAGACTCCTAGGTAAGTACAAGTCATGTGCCAGTTTTGTTTAAATATTTTTATTTGTTTTTAAGTTATTGTTTTTAAGACTTAAATCAACTAAATTTGTGTGTTTCTAGCTGTTGCGCTTGATAGATCTTTCGTTATTTTGTATTGTTTTGTGTAGTGTTTTTATCCATATGGATACGGTTGTGAAAGATACAGTAGTCGTTAGCTTAATTGGTACGCAGTTAGATTATGTCGGTAAGAGAGTCGATCGATGGGCTAAGTGGCGGCCTAATATAAGTTTATGTAGTCAAGATAATCTAATCGTTAACCAGCTACATATGCTGCATGACAATCACAGTAGTCGCCTTGCTAATAATGTTGCAGTGGATATTGAGTCTGTCTCTCCTGAAACTAATGTGCAGTTGCACCAGCTTAATTTTAGCGATCCGTGGGACTTTGAAGAAGTGTATGCCAAGCTCTTTGATTGGTGTTCACACTACACTTTTGATACTGATAAAAACGATTACTTATTTCATATCACAACGGGTACGCATGTTGTGCAAATATGCAGTTACTTGCTTACAGAAAGCCGGCACTTTCCAGGGCGTTTGATTCAAACATCACCAGATCATAATAACAATAATAAATCTATAGGGCGTATACAGATCATCGATTTGGATTTATCTAAGTATGATCAATTAGCTACGCGGTTTGATATTGAGCATCAGCAAGGTAAGGAGTTTTTAAAAGGCGGTATAGAAACTAAAAATATTTTCTTTAATCAACTGATCACACAAATAGAAAAAGTAGCAATTCGCTCACACGATCCCATGCTTTTAACTGGGCCTACTGGGGCGGGTAAGAGCCAGCTTGCAACTCGTATATTTCAATTAAAGAAAAAGCGTTCAATGCTAAAAGGCACGCTGGTTTCTGTAAATTGTGCCACTTTAAAAGGCGAGAATGCCATGGCTGCGTTATTTGGCCATACGAAAGGGGCTTTTACGGGGGCCCAGCAAGCAAGAGATGGTTTTTTATTGAGCGCTCATGATGGCGTGTTATTTTTAGATGAAATAGGCGAGCTGGGTTTAGAAGAGCAAGCAATGCTGCTGCATGCACTTGAAAATAAAGTTTTTCACCCAGTTGGTAGCGATACACCTGTTCAAAGCAATTTTCAGTTAATTGCAGGTACCAATAGAGATTTAAAAAAAGAGATAGCTCAAGGTCATTTTAGAAGTGACTTGTTTGCTCGTATTAACCTGTGGGCATACGAATTACCAGCACTGAAAGATCGAAAAGAAGATATTCCAGCAAATATTGATTACGAAGTTGATCTCTATACTAAAAAAATGGGGGATCGCGTGCAATTTAATAAAGAAGCTAAAAATGCCTTCATTGGTTTTGCCACTTCAAACGAGGCATTATGGACTGGCAACTTTCGTGATTTGAGCTCTGCAATTACAAGATTATGCACATTGGCTGATTCTTCACGTATCACAGTAGAAGATGTTAAAGATGAAATAGATCGCTTAAAGCAAGCTTGGTATCCGCAAAATCAAAAGTTAGCGTCGACTGTCCTTTGTGATTATCTTGAAAATACTCAGATAGAAGAGTTAGATAACTTTGATATTAATCAGCTTAGCCACGTACTTACTACCTGCCAGCGTCACAATAGTATGGCATCAGCTGGCAGGGAGTTATTTAACGTAAGTCGCACGCTTAAGTCTCAAGCTAACGACTCTAGTCGCTTGCAAAAATATTTGAATAAATTTGGTTTGAAGTGGAGTGATATCTCCTCTAACTCAAAACATAGTTAAAAACTATGGGTATGTAATGAGTTAACGGATATCAACAACGTTAAATATCCAGAGAGTTGTAATAGCTTAACTCTTTAATTATACCTTTTACGACTACTATTTAAGCAGTTAGCTTATTGATTGTTAAAATAAAGGTTTTTGCTAGTGACAAGCCAGTAAAAACTTTTTATACTGCAACCCGCTTTAGTCGCTTAGGTGGTTAAACGCTTCAAAAATTTAGCTTTGTTTTTTTAAAACATAAGCTAATACAAAATGGCCCCTTAGCTCAGTTGGTTAGAGCACACGACTCATAATCGTTAGGTCCCCAGTTCGAGTCTGGGAGGGGCCACCACTTTTAAAAGCTTTCCAAGTAAATAACTACTAACAGAAATTACCCTGTGCTACCTCTGTGCTACTTTTTACTATAAATCAATTATTAAAAATAGTCCTATCATATTAATTGATATTGCAATTAATATCTTTAAAGTAAGCATTTGGTCTCTTTTTAATAGAGCTAACTAAAAAGGATTCATTGCAGTCATTATTTTATTGGCTGTTAAAGCATATGAGGCAATATATGGATAATGGCTATACCCTACTGATTTCTATACTAAGTGGTTTATTTGGAGCCCTAATATCAGCTTTCTTGAGTTTTAAAGTTAGAGTTATAGCCCAAAATAAAATAAAAAAGGACTTAGAACATCGTATTGCTTATGTCTATGTATCTCAGTTAAGTTTTTTGGTTGCTGCAAATGCATGGTTACAATCTTTTTTTGAGAAAATAGAAGCTCAAGTAGACACTCCGATCCCTGAAAATGAGTTTACTTTTTCACACGCGATATCAATTATTTTTGAAGATATGATTAGAGAAAACAATAGTCATTCATACGAAAATATAGTTGGTTTTGAGGGATTAGTAGAGCTTCATATTGACAGCCTAACAAAGACTTATCTGACATTTGAACAACAAGCTGAACTCCCGAAAGATGCTCTTATCTTTTACCAACGTTATGAGAAGAAGCTAAAAAATGTTGTTGTAATTATTAAGCAATTTAGCTCGTACCTTTCAGATAAAGAGCAGTTCTTAAAGCTTGATGCCATTCAAATTTATCAAGCAATCGAAAATATTAAACTATTTCTTGATTCAGCAGGGTTGCTGCGTACAGCAATGATTAAGTTCGGGAAAATAAATCAAGCTGAAGCTAACTCAATGCTTGAGCAACAATTACAAACTATTGAAAAAGATATTTTAGTAGCAGGTAAAAATAAGGTGCAACTATCAAAAGCAAGAGAATTTTTAATTAGAGAAGGGGCAATTAAAAAGTGAAAGATATCAAGCCCAAGTTAATGTTACCTTGAAATCAATGTTTTATGTTGTCCATAAAAACTCTATTGATTATAAAGAGCGGCTGGTAAGTAGCGACTGAATATGCACACGATTGAACTTTTACAGTATTTTTGGAGATA
This sequence comes from Pseudoalteromonas sp. SG41-5, assembly GCF_014164495.1. Classification (NCBI taxonomy): domain Bacteria; kingdom Pseudomonadati; phylum Pseudomonadota; class Gammaproteobacteria; order Alteromonadales; family Pseudoalteromonadaceae; genus Pseudoalteromonas; species Pseudoalteromonas sp. SG41-5. Next base: position 28,135 of record NZ_JACJFH010000053.1, read on the forward strand.
ACATGACATTGTTTTGGGCTGCTATTAGTGCGGTTTTAGTTTTTTATTTTAGGGAGTCAATAAAAGTTGCACATCAACAGCGAAATATAACATCAAAACTTGATGCTTATTTGGTTCACTGGTCTTTGAAAATAATAGAGGGTGATGACACTGTCTTTAAGTTATCTAGTGTAGGTTTAAGCTGGGCTGAAAAGCATCAGAATTGTAATAGCATTGAAGAAGTATTAAAAATAAATGAAGAGTTCAAAGTAAAACTTCAGGAAATGAAAAGTGAGTTATTTTTAGAAGGTGTATTTGAAGAAGTGATCTCGAGTGCTAATCAGAAAGTGAAAAGCAGTGGGCTTAGCTTAGATCAAATCTCGAAAATGCTAACAGAGTATCGTCGTGATTTTATAGACGGAAAGTTGTACCCAAGCGATAATGACTTATCGGTACTCACTCCATCAACGGCTAGGTTAGCTATATCCTTAAAGCTTAATATAATATCTATACTTGAGGGGTTGGTGATATTATTGGTTAAGATTGAAAAAGCTCCAAATCAAATGGAATCAAAAGATGAATTATTTGATTTATATATTTGCTGGCTTAAAGTTGTTCGAGATAAGCACTTATTGATCAAGTCAAATCGAGAGCTACTGTCTGAAGGGGTATTTAGGATTGCCTGTAGTAACTTCATTTCTGGTTTATGAAGCTGGGCTCAAAAAACTGATCAATTAAGTGTTATTACGTATTACCTTAAATAAACTTCAGTAATTTCAGCCCTGAAATGACCGAGCTCTTGCGACACAGTTTCGAGAGCTAAAGCTCTAGTTAAACCCAAGTTTTTTAGCTCATCCATTCTTTCTTGTGCGTAGCTATGTCTAAGGCCATGGGCACCATTAGAAAAAAATAGAGCGCGATTAGATGCTTTTGAAAATGAACATGACCATTTATGGCCTCCACCAATATTGTAGCGTTGCAAATAGTTAATTTCTCTATCACGAACCGTTATAGGCTGTGCTAAGCGCCTTTCTTCTAACTGTGTAGCTAATGCATTCGGTATTAGTACATCACGGATTAGGCCGCCTTTGCCTTTCACTGTATAAATACAACCTTCTCGACCAAGCCATTTGCAGTCTAGAGCTGGTCGCTTGTCTGCTTTACGCTCTGATACTCTGGCTATTGTTAAAAGTTCGTGTGATTTTTTTTGCCATTAAAAAAACGAGAAGAGCCCTAGGGTATATTCTGAATTTGAATCACTTGCGAATAACTACTTAAGTGACATAATGAATAGAGATGATTAAGGTTTTATATGGCACCAGAAGAACTAGAACGACAGGCAATAAGCTATGCTAAAAGTAATAGGACTCGTATAGCTCGCGAGTTAACAGACAAAAACCAGTTTCCTCCCGATACAAGGCCAGTTTCTGTTTTCATGGCTGGTTCGCCTGGTGCAGGTAAAACTGAAGCTTCAAAAGCCTTTTTGGAAGAAATTGGAGCTGATAATGTATTAAGGCTTGATCCTGATGAACTAAGAGAGCTTATACCTGGTTATACAGGTGATAACTCGTATTTATTTCATCGTGCTGTATCTTTTATTGTTGAGAGAACACTTGATCATGCGTTTAAAAACAAGCAGTCTTTTTTGTTAGATGGAACTTTGGCAAGTTATGATGTTGCAAAAAAGAATATTGAACGCTCTATCCGTAAGGAAAGGCAAGTACTAATTCTGTTTGTATATCAAAAACCAGAGCTGGCTTGGGAGTTCGTTGAGGCAAGAGAAAAGCTAGAGGGACGTAGAATTCTAGCTGATACCTTTATTGATCAGTTCTTTGCTTCTCAGGAGGTTATAAGGGAACTTAAGCTCAAGTTCGGTAGTCAAATTCAAGTGGATTTATTAGTTAAAAATAATAAGGGCAAAACACGTTTTTATCACGATAATGTTCAGGCAATAGAGCATCATTTAGATGAAAAATTCACTAGAGAAGATCTACAGAGCCTGATAGAATCACCATCCAGCTCAAAAAACGAGCTTTAGGAGTGTTTATGTTTTCAAATTTAATAAAGCCAAAGCCAACGCAAAACTCTAAGCTTTCAGATTTTGTGCTAGATTCTAGCTCAAGCGAGAAGAAGCGAGTTTATAGCCAAGTTATTGATCGCGCTATTACCTCTCAAGTGCAGCTTGTAAATAAAGCGTCTGCTATCCAAAAATAATTAGTAAAAAGTCCCGCAATGGGACTTTCTTAGTTTTGAGAGTGTTAGTTAGAAAGTAATTCTAAGCACTATAGTTAAACAATAAACCTGAGCTGGTGTTGCCTGCTGACGAAAATAAACTTCCCATCAAAGTTGATACGTTCTTTTTTACGCTAAGTTGGATTGAAACAAGTTCTTGATCTAACTCTTTTTGTAATTCAGCTTTTTGTATTTGTTGATCTGCTGTTGAAAGGCTGTTGTCAGCATCAAGTGCGCGAATTTTTTCTTGTAGTGTTTTAATGTTTTTAATCATTTGTTGCTGTGTATTTTCTACAGTCTCATCGTTGTCAGTTTTATTTTCAACAGTGTCTTTTTCGGTATTCTCTATCTCTGTGGGAGAGGTTAGCTGCTCTTTGTCATTTGTTTGCTGTGTGCCTGCTTGTGCTTGCTTTAAATAATTTGGATCTGTAAGCAGTGATGAAGGTATATTCGTTAGATTCATTGCGTGTCCCGTGCGGCAAAAAGTTGACAAGTTATTTGGTTTAAAAAATAGATGCATTAAGCGTTCCATATTTTGGGGCTTGGAATATACTTTCTATTCTTCAAAGTGAGGAGCTAAGGGAGTCTTGCATAGTGAACTTGATTTTATATGCAATAGTTAAAGTAAGGTTGGCTTTCGCTTTTAACTCTACTACTATGAAAAAATAGACAAAAATGGGTTGTGCTGAATGAATGACAAACTAACTGAATGTGAAAAGGTATCGTGTAATGACTGTGCCGATTTAGAAGGCCTAGGCTTTGATTTTACTATGGCATTTCAACCAATTGTAAATTGTAAGACGCGCTCTATCTTTGGCTATGAAGCTCTAGTGCGAGGCATTAATAATGAGTCTGCATATTCTGTTATCGCAAAAGTAAATGAAGAAAATCGTTATACTTTTGATCAGTTCTGTCGAATAAAAGCGATTGCTTTAGCCGCTAAGTTAGGGGTTGATTCTATGCTTAGCATTAACTTTTTACCCAATGCTATTTATAAGCCTGAGCGGTGTATTCGTACCACCTTAGAAGCAGCTAAAAAATATAACTTTCCGACGCAACGAATTATGTTTGAGTTTACTGAAGTTGAGAAAATAGAAGACAGTGCTCACATTAAGCGAGTGGTTGAATATTATCAATCTCTAGGCTTTACAACAGCTCTGGATGATTTTGGATCTGGTTACTCGGGCCTTAATTTATTAGCCGATTTTCAAACGGATATTATTAAGCTCGATATGGAGCTGATCCGAAATATCGATTCAGATAAAGTACGCCAATCAATAGTGACTCATAGCTTAAATATGCTTCGTGAATTAAATATCACCCCATTAGCAGAGGGGATTGAGACCCTTGCAGAATATACATGGTTAAAAGCCGCAGGTATTGAGTTAATGCAAGGGTATTTATTTGCTAAACCAGGCTTTGAGAGCTTGCCAGTAGTTGATTTTATTGACTATTGATTACTCTTTGGTAGTGCCAGCGATAACAGTGCTGCTAGGGCAATAAAGCAGCTTGAGATCCATAAGCAGGCTTCAAGTCCATATTGTTGATACACCCAGCCCGATAAAACAGTGCCTAGTAATCTCCCCATAGCATTGGCCATATAATAAAAGCCTACATCAAGTGACACGCCATCACTATCAGCAAGCCTTACAATTAAATAGCTATGCAATGATGAGTTAATCGCAAACACCGCACCAAATATCAGTAAACCGATAATAACGGATGCTTGTATATAAAAGTCAAAATGCAGAGCTAAGGCAATAATGGCCGGTATAGCTGTTAAGTAACTGGCCCATAAAAAAGCGCTACGGCCACAGGGCACCTGAACTGATTTTTTTCCTGTACTCATTATGTTTGTAATATGAGGCGCAAAAGACTGCACTATGCCATAGCCAATCACCCAGCTTGCCATAAAGCCGCCAACCCACCAATGATCCCAACCAAAGGTTGCGGCTAAAAATACAGGCAAGGCAACCACAAACCAGACATCTCTTGCGCCGAATAAAAACATTCGTGCGGCTGAGAGTACATTAATGGCTTTGCTTTTGGAGAACAGCTCACTAAATTTGGCTTTATTTTTAGCTTTGCCTAGGTCTTCTTTTAATGCGAATAAACTAAATAGCCAAACCATAGTGAGCATGCAGATCATGATTAGCATTGCGCCATGAAACTCTAGCAAAGTCAGCAGTACGCCACCTAAAAAGAAGCCAACACCTTTTAACGCATTTTTAGAACCCGTTAAAATAGCCACCCATTTGAAAAGCTGGCCTTGCGCGTCTTTTGGTACTAGTAACTTAATAGCGCTTTTGGCGCTCATTTTATTCAGATCTTTTGCGATCCCTGAAAGCGCCTGCGCAGCCATCACATAAATTACGGTGAGTGTATCTACAGGTGCCATAAGCATTGCCAAAGACACAATTTGTAATGCTAAGCCAATGTTCATGGTTTTATTCAGGCCGAATCGAGCTCCCAGCCATCCGCCCACTAAATTGGTGATCACACCAAAAATTTCATAAAACAAAAACAACATAGCAATACTAAGTGGGCTGTAACCTAATTGATAAAAATACAGCACCACGAGCATCCGCAATGCGCCATCAGTTAAAGTAAATGCCCAGTAATTACCGGTAATGATCAAATATTGTTTTATTTGTGGGGAGAGTGCTGTGAATCGATCCACGGTTAATTATTCCTTGTCAGCTAGACCAACTTTACGTACCAGTTCCGCAGTTCGGTTCGCGTAGCCCCATTCATTGTCGTACCACACATAAAGTTTTACTTGAGTGTCGTTGATCACCATGGTTGATAGCGCATCAATGATGCTGGAACGAGGATCGGTTTTGTAGTCAATAGATACCAGTGGGCGTTCTTCGTAGCCCATTATGCCTTTTAGTTCATTTTCAGCAGCATCCTTAAGTAATTTATTTACTTCAGCAACGGTGGTACCGCGCTCAAGTTCAAATACACAGTCAGTAATTGATGCGTTAGTTAGCGGAACGCGAATAGCATGGCCATTTAGTTTACCTTTTAACTCTGGAAATATATGCGTTATTGCAGTAGCTGAACCAGTTGTAGTGGGGATCAAACTTGTGCCGCATGAACGTGCACGGCGTAAGTCTTTATGCGGTGCATCAATAATTGTTTGGGTGTTGGTTATGTCATGAATGGTGGTGATTGAGCCATGCTTGATGCCAATCTTTTCATGAATAACTTTTACTACTGGTGCTAAGCAGTTAGTTGTGCATGATGCAGCGGTAATGATTGGGTAAATCTCTTTATTATAAAGGTGGTCGTTTACACCTATTACTACATTTAAAATACCCTCTTCTTTTACTGGTGCTGTAACAACAACGCGTTTTACACCTTGATCTAGGTAAGCTTGCAGTAGTGCCTTGGTTTTAATTTTACCCGACGCTTCAATAACGACATCACAGTTAGACCAATCAGTCTGTTCTGTTTTAGTGTTTTGCGT
>NZ_JACJFH010000054.1:0-32903 GCF_014164495.1 Pseudoalteromonas sp. SG41-5
AACTCGCAACTCGCAACTCGCAAACTCGCATTGGCTTAATTATTGCATTGTTAATACTATTATTAATCACTGTGTCAAATTGCTGATGGATACTAATCATCTCGATAAACAAAACTTCTTTGATTTAGGCAATCTCAATACATTACGTCAAGATGCCTTAAAAAGTGGTGCCTCGCCTGAAGCATCAAAAGAAGCGCTAAAAAAAGCAGCGGCACAATTTGAATCTATTTTTACGCAAATGCTTTTAAAAAGTATGCGTAAAGCAAACGAAGCGTTTGAAGACGAAGACAGCCCTTTTAACTCCAGTGGAGTAAAGTTTTTTGAAGAAATGCATGATCAACAGTTATCGGTTGATTTATCTTCAAAAGGTTCATTGGGCTTAGCCGATCTCATAGTGCAACAACTCTCTCCTGACGGGAAAAAATTTACCCCTAGTTCAGTGCTGCGCACCGTCGATGATTTTACCAGTGATCAACGTGCAACCAGCAAGAATGCTGATAAGGCGGCTGACACTCAGGCTGTCAATAGCAGCTCATCAACAGCGCAAAAACCTCAGTTTGAAAATGCAGAAGATTTTATCAGTAGTGTTTGGGAACATGCCAAAACAGCTGCTGAGAAAATTGGTTTGAACCCCGCTGTGATGGTTGCACAAGCAGCTCTTGAGACTGGCTGGGGGAAACATATCATTAATAAAAGTGATGGTAATAGCAGCTTTAATTTATTCAATATTAAATCAGATAAAAGCTGGCAAGGTGAGAAAGCCAACAAAATGACGCTTGAATTTGAGCAAGGCACACCAGTTAAAAAACAAGCTAGTTTTCGTGCATATGATTCTATTAAAGAGAGTGTGAATGACTTTGTGCAGTTTTTGATAGAAAACCCACGTTACCAAGAAGCGCTACAAAATACCGCAAAACCGGCTGCCTTTTTAGATTCATTACAAAAAGCTGGTTATGCCACTGACCCCAATTACGCTGACAAAATTAAGCAAGTGCTAAACCACACAGAGCTTAAGACATTGGCGACATCATTGGTTCGCCAAGGAGTAAATTAACATGTCGTTTAACTTATTTGACATTGCAAGCTCAGGAGTTCGAGCTAGCTCTGAGTTACTGCAAACCACCAGTAAGAACATTACCAATGTTAATACGGTAGGTTATGTACGCGAGCGTACAGAGCATATGACCATGATTGATAACCAAGTCGGTCGTGGAGAAACCTATCGTTTATTAAATGAGTTTGCACAAAAGCAACTCAATCGTGATACCTCAAATAAAACCTTTTTCGACCAATTTGTGACTGAGGCTGGCCGGGTTGATAGTTTGTTTTCTCAAGAATCCAATAGTCTATCGACTAGTATGAATTCGTTATTCAATAATGTGCAGGAAAGTTTAAATCAGCCATCATCCTCAGTTGCACGATCGCTCGTAATGACGGATGCAAAAAATTTGATTGATCAAATGGATCGCTTATCAGGCATTGTATTTAATCAAAAAAATATCGTGAATGATCAGTTAGAAATATTTTCTGATGAAGCGAATACATTAATTCAAAATATTAGCAGCTTGAATAAGCAAATAGCTACCGTAAATGGTACGCGTAACGAGGCAAACTCAAGCACCACGTACAACGAAAGAGACCTTGCTATTCGTAAGTTATCGGAATTAATTGATGTAGAGACACTTGATGGCCCCAACGGTGAAAAGCTCGTATTTATGGGCACCGGCGAATCATTAGTAATGCAAGATGGCGCATTTAATTTATTTTCGATGGCGGGCGATCCTGATCCTAATTTTAAAGAATTACATTTAGACATAGATGGCGGCAAAGCTGTGCCGCTTGATGTTGATGTGACTAAGCTTAAAGGTAAAATTGGCGGATTATTAGCATTTCGTGATGACATTTTAGTGCCAGCACAAAACCAACTTGGCCAAATGGGGCTTGCGATTGCTGATGCTTTTAATCAACAAAACCGTTTAGGAATGGACGGTAATGGCGAGCTCGGTGGTGATATTTTTACAATCCCAACGATTGGCGGTCACGCTTATCAAGCCAATACAGGCAATTCAAGCATAACGGCTACCTTAGAACCAGGTAAAGGCAGTGAAATTCCTGCCAGTGACTTTATTGTTACTTATACCAGTGGCACAACGGTAGAAATACAACCGGTCGATAATAAAGGTGAACCATTAGGCTCTCCCTCAACCGCCAATATAGTTGCTGGCGTTATTGATTCATCGACTATGACCGGTGGGGAATCTTTTGGTTTACAATTAAACGTTACAGGGACTGGTAATGTTGGCGATAAATTTGCAGTTAAACTGAATGCCGAGGCTGCATCGAGTTTAACACTGGCTACCGATAGACCAGAAGCGCTAGCGCTGGCTTCTCCAATTCGTACGGCAGATAATATAAACAATACAGGTAATGGCAATATATCAGCAGGGACTGTTACTAGTGTGACTTCGGGTGGCTTTACAGCCACGACGCCTCCGGATCTAGCAAATGGTGATATCACGATAGTGAAAACCGCTAATGCTAATGAATATACAATTACAGACAATAACGGCAGCTCGACTTTTACGATTACTCCACCTGCTAAAAATCTACTAGAGCAAGCTGGCCCTCCTTATGATAGTTACGGTTTTGATTTTGATATTGAAGGCACCACAGCGGTAGGTGATAGTTTTACACTGGAGTTTAATGAAGGTGGTTTTGACGATAACCGCAATGGCTTAATGTTAGCTGGGTTACAAAGTGGCGAGCTAGTGCGGCAAAATGTTACCACAACCGCATCGGCTGATAATCATAAAACATTTAATCAAGCCTATGCAGGGTTAGTTACTGATATTGGTGTTGTTACCAATCAAGCGAAGACCAATGGTGCTGCTTTTGAGGCATTAGCTCAACAGTCTGAAGCCTGGTATGAATCACTCTCGGGAGTTAACCTTGATGAAGAGGCTGCCAATTTATTGCGGTTTCAACAATCTTATGCGGCGTCTGCACAAGTGCTTTCAACAGCCCGTTCTATATTTGACACTTTACTTAATGCTGCGAGGTAATTATGCGTTTATCTAATAATTTGATGTATCAAAACAGTGTTAATTCGATTTTGAATAATCAGCAAAATGTCAATAAAGCACAAGAGCAAGTTAATACCCAAAAGCGAGTGCTTACAGCTTCAGATGATCCATCGGCAACAGCACGGGCGTTACTGTATACCGATCGTATACAAGCGAATGAGCAATACAGTAAAAACATTACCATGCTAACGAGTCGATTAAAGACTCAAGACAGTGTGCTTGAAAATATTAAAGGCTCACTTGAAAAAGCCTATACATTGGCAATTCAAGCAGGTAATGGTGTTTATACCGATATCGATCGTGAAGGTATTGCTGAAGAGATTAAATCTATACAAAGTAGTGTGCTTGATTTAATGAATGCTAAAACTGAAGATGGTAAGTATATATTTTCAGGCTATCAAGATAACACCCAAACCTATTCGCTTGATTCTTCAACTGGCAAATATGTTTATGGTGGCGACCAAGGCCAGCATAAAATTAAAGTAGCGGAAGGAGTTGAAATTAAATCCAGTGATAATGGGGTTGATACGTTTGAAAAGGTCAATGCCCGGTTGAATGTTGCCTCTAATGACGGCGTTGTTTCAGGAGGGATCACTAGCGCAAAAGTGTATGTACGCGAGCAAGCTCAGTTTGATGCTTTTCATAAAGCAAATTATAACGCTGATCCCGCAGCCGCGGCCGGAGCAAATACGTTTAATATTATAACAACCCCAGGTACACCTAATACATATCAGGTTGAACAAGGTGGAAGTGTGCTCAGCTCTGGCAGCTTTGAGGGATCAAAAATTAAATTTGCTGGGATGGAAATTGATATTAGCCCAGTTGCAAACGGGCAGGTAGACTTTACTTTAGAAGCGCCGAAAAAAGAAAATATTTTAAACACATTAAGCGATTTAATTGCTGGGTTAACTGACCCAACAATTAGTCAAGAAGATTATGACCAAGTATTGGCATCGGCCATGGTCCAAATCGATAACAGTAAAAATCAGGTCTCTTTAACACAGGCTGGTTTAGGTGGGCGGTTAAATACAGCTGAGAAAATCACGCAATCTAATAGTGATCTGGATGTAAATAATAAATCCTCCCGTGCAGATTTAATTGAACTTGATATGGCTGAGGCTATTACTGAACTCACGAAGCAAGAAACTGCACTGCAAGCGTCGCAGGCAACTTTTGGCCGCTTAGCTAAATTATCACTGTTCGATTACTTATAAGTAAGTTATAAGAACATCAAGAGTAAGGCAATATATTGCCTTACTCTCGTATTTTTCCAGCCTTTTAAGATCATCTCCTTACTATTTAACAGCTTAATAATTTCCTGAAGAAAAAGACCTGCACAATAATCCTTTTAGTTTTTTAATGAGCTTTATTAATTTAGTCACTATAAAATTCATTAAATTACATGAGCTTAAAAAATAATGGAAAAAAATAAAAAAAAAAGCTAAAGGATTTTTTTGCTAGACCGATAACTTAATTAACCAAGCAAAGCGTTGTAAATAACAACCACTGCTTAATCTAGTAAGTTTGAGAGTAAATGATAAGTTTACTTCTGGAGAGATATCATGGCTTTATATGTAAATACAAATGTTAGCGCGTTAAACGCACAAAGACAATTAAATAATTCTGGTAATGCACTGGATACATCATTCCAACGTTTATCATCAGGTTTTCGTATTAACAGTGCGAAAGATGATGCGGCAGGTCTACAAATTTCTGACCGTTTAACATCACAAATTAACGGTTTGAACCAAGGTAACCGTAACGCAAACGATGGTATTTCATTAGCACAAACAGCTGAGGGTGCATTAGATGAAGTAACATCAATGTTCCAACGTATCAGAACATTATCACAGCAAGCAGCAAATGGTTCAAATACTGATGAAGACCGTTTAGCGGTGCAAGAAGAGATTCGTTCATTATCTGAAGAAGTAAATCGTGTTGCAGCAGATACAACGTTTGGTGGTCAAAACCTTTTAGACGGTTCTTTCTCCGCGAATTTCCAAGTTGGCGCAGATGCTGTACAGAATATCAGCTTTAGTATGGCGTCAGTTGGCGGTACGGCTAACTCAATCGCTGGTAATAACGGTTTTACCATGTCAGGTATTGCAGGGGTTGCCAGTGCGGTAACAGGCGCAAGTTTAAGTGCTACAGCTGGAACAATTAGTTCGCAAGTAGGTTCATCAGCTGATGCTACAGGTTTTGCTGCGGTATTTACAGCAAGCGGCATAAGCGTATCTTCACAAGCGAATGCGCAAGCGGTAATGGCCGGCATGGATTCATTAATCGCGGTTGTTGATAAAAAACGCGCTGAGCTGGGTGCGGTACAAAATCGTTTTCAATCAACGATTCGTAACCAGTCAAATATTTCAGAAAACCTAAGTGCTGCAAAATCACGTATTAAAGATACAGACTTTGCGCAAGAAACTGCAAACTTAACAAAAATGCAGATTCTACAACAGGCTAGCCAAACAATTCTTAGTCAGGCTAATCAACGTCCACAGGCTGCATTAAGTCTTCTAGGATAATTGGTTGGAAATAGTCAATTAATTGACTAAGAATGTAGCGCCTTTGTTTAATGGGGTATTAACAAAGGCGCTGAAACGGATTGATAAAGCGGAGGCGCTTAAAAATCCTGTATTGTTCTAACATTTGTAAGAACATAATTGTTAAAGCACAAACTATGCCAATAGTAAGTGTTAGGCATACCCACTCTCAAACTTATCTTCAAAGGGCCTTATAGGCCCTTTTCTCGTTTTTTATAATTCAATGCAACTCTATCTATAAAGTTGGCCTAAAGATTGCTGAATACTTATTACGATTTAAATTAATCTGCAAAGTGGCAGTTTATTGCCCCCAGTCAACTTAACTTGACTGTAGTAACAGGTCACTTTGTCAAAATTCCACTCATTAAATTAAAGAGTGGCTTTAATTTGACAGATAAGAAGAGAGTTTATTATGGCTTTATTTGTAAATACGAATGTCAGCGCGCTTAATGCGCAAAGACAGCTTGAAAGAACTGGCAACGACTTAGATACTTCCTTTAAACGTTTATCATCTGGTCTGCGTATTAACAGCGCGGCGGATGATGCTGCTGGTTTACAAATATCGGATCGTTTGCAATCGCAAATCTTGGGTTTAAACCAAGGCAACCGTAATGCGAATGACGGTATCTCGCTGGCACAAACAGCTGAAGGTGCGCTTGATGAAATTACTTCTACATTTCAACGTATCCGAACACTTGCTCAGCAATCAGCAAATGGCTCTAATACAGATGAAGATAGGCTCGCTATCCAAGAAGAGATTAGACAGTTATCTGATGAGGTTAACCGAATTGCCACGGACACTACATTCGGTGGTCAAAATTTATTGGATGGCTCTTATTCTGCAAGCTTTCAGGTTGGTGCTGATGCTGTACAGACTATTGGTTTTAGTATGCAGTCTGTTGGCGATACAGCTAATTCTCTTGCTGCTAATGGTGGTTTTACTATATCAGGTGTTGCCGGTGTTGCTTCAGCCGTGGGTGGTAAAGCACTTTCAACGCTCGCAGCTAATGTAAGCTCAGTTGATGGCGCAACGGCATCAACAACATTAGATTTTTCTTCTGTATTTACAGCTGCAGGTATTAGTGTGTCATCACAAGTAAATGCACAGGCTGTGTTTGCGGGTATGGATTCTCTAATAGCGGTGGTTGATAAAAAACGCGCTGAATTAGGTGCGGTACAAAACCGTTTTCAGTCGACAATACGAAATCAAGCTAATATTTCTGAAAATTTAGCCTCTGCTAAATCAAGAATTAAAGATGCTGATTTTGCAATGGAGACAGCTAACTTAACTAAAAACCAAATTTTACAACAAGCGAGCCAAACAATATTAGGCCAAGCAAATCAAAGGCCTCAGGCTGCATTAAGCTTGTTACAGGGTTAGAATAGTATAACGTTGTTAAAAATTTATAAATAAAGCTAAAGTTTCCGTTTTATCTGACGATAACTGACTTAGAGAACTAAAAATCTAGGACTCTCAGTCTGGAGTAATAACAGGGTAGGGGTATCCCGTTGTTATTCTATTTAAAATGATAAAGCGGAGGCTATTATGGCTTTATATGTAAATACTAATGTGAGTTCATTGAACGCACAACGCCAGTTGATGAAATCTGGTAACCAGCTCGATACATCCTTTCAACGTCTATCATCAGGTTTTCGCATTAATAGTGCAAAAGATGATGCTGCAGGCATGCAAATATCTAACCGTTTAACTAGTCAAATAAATGGTTTGAATCAAGGTAACCGAAATGCTAATGATGGGATCTCACTTGCGCAGACTGCTGAAGGCGCACTTGATGAGACTACGTCAATGTTCCAGCGTATTCGTACTCTTGCTCAACAAGCTTCAAACGGTTCAAATACAGATGAAGATCGTTTAGCAGTACAAGAAGAAATTCGTTCATTATCAGAAGAAGTGAATCGTGTTGCTGCAGATACAACATTTGGTGGTCAAAATCTCCTAGATGGTTCATTCTCAGCTAACTTCCAAGTTGGTGCTGATGCTGTACAGAATATTAGCTTTAGTATGGCTTCTGTTGGTGGCACTGCAAACTCGGTTGCGGGTAATAATGGCTTTACTATGTCAGGTATTGCAGGTGTAGCAAGTGCTGTGACAGGTGCAAGCTTAAGTGCTACTGCGGGAACAATTAGTTCACAGGTTGGTGCTTCAGCTGATAATACCGACTTTGCAACTGTATTTACAGCAAGTGGTATTAGTGTATCTTCTCAAGCTAACGCACAAGCGGTAATGGCTGGTATGGATGCAATGATTGCAGTAGTTGATAAAAAGCGTGCCGAACTCGGTGCTGTGCAAAATCGTTTTCAATCAACTATTCGTAACCAATCTAACATTTCAGAAAACTTGAGTGCTGCTAAGTCACGTATTAAAGATACTGATTTCGCTGCCGAAACAGCTAATTTGACTAAATCTCAAATATTACAACAAGCAAGCCAATCTATTTTGAGTCAAGCAAACCAGCGTCCACAAGTAGCATTATCGTTACTAGGCTAGACGGTTAATTAGGTCATTATTGAGATATTGTCTCGATAATGACTTATACTTTGTTTGTATTTTGAAGGAGAGCTATTATGGCTGACTTAGGTGGAATAATTAAATCGAGTGAAAACTTCACCGCTAATTCATCTTTTACAAATAAAAATGAGTTAAACGAAGCAAGTAAAAAAGCAACTGTTGAAAAAGCTGGTACAAAAATTGCTGGTAGAGAGCCCGCACTTGTTGATAATAGTCAGCAACTTGATTCTGAAAGTGAAAGAAAAGCACTGATCGACGAAGTGAAAGAAAACTTAGAGAAATTAAATAAATATATTCCTGTGACGGCAACAAATTTAAAATTTGAATTTGATGAGCAGGGTGATCCACCAATAATTAAAGTGTTTGATAAAACAAGCGAAGAAGTTATTCGTGAAATTCCAACTGAAGAGTTTAGAGAAGTTGCTAAAGCTTTAGATGAATTTGCCGATAAACTAACTAACAAAGGTTTGTTACTAAATCAAACTGTATAATATTTTTTGGAACAGATAGTAGGAGAGAAGTATGCCACTTATAACATCCGCAGGTATTGGATCTGGGCTGGATCTCGAAAGTATCATTAAAGCATCTGTTGATGCCGAAAATGTTCCAAAAATGAATGCCTTTGCAAAAAAGGACAAGTCGTTAGAAGTTGAATTATCTTCAATCGGAGAGATCAAGTCTGCGTTATCCAAGCTACAAGACACAATAAAAAAGCTAGCAGATCCTGATAATTTTAATAAACGCATAGCCAATATTAGCCAACCTACTAGTGACGACGGCGATTTAATTGCTGTTACACCGACAAAAGATATTACGCCTGGTAATTTTAAAATTGAAGTTTTAGCACTTGCTCAAGGCAGTCGCGCGACATCAAATGCTGGTTTGTTTACGGCAACGGATGATGTGGTTACTGCTTCTGGAGGCACCTTGTCATTTGCTGCTGGAGACAAAAGCTTTGATCTAACTCTCGATGCAGGTGCGACATTAGCTGATTTGCGTGACGCAATTAATGACTCGGATGATAATTTTGGTGTAACAGCAAATATAATAAATACTGGTACAGAGTCAAAGTTGGTTCTTACTTCAAGTGTAAGTGGCGCTAATAATGACTTGGTAATCACCAATGATAATGCTGAGCTTGATAATGTATCCACTGATGCTAATGGTGGAGCTCCTAATAGCGGTGGTATTGGTATAGCAGATGAAAATAAAGCAAAAAGCGCAGTAATTAAAGTTGATGGTATTGAGATTACCAATGACACCAATACGTTTAAAGATGCTGTACAAGATATGACGATCACCGCTAAACGACAAAGCGTTGATGGAGAGACGGCAAAGTTGGCTGTTAGCTATGACCGTGAGAGCGTTACAACATTAATTGATGAATTTATTGCTAATTATAACAATGCTATAGGGCAGTTAGGTCTGCAATCGAGAGTCGGAAAACCTTTAAATAGCGATGCAACCATTCGTACTTTGAGCTCACAAATGGTCAATATGCTTTCTACAAATTTAACGGATGCAGGGCCTTTCACAAGTATTTTTGATATTGGCTTGGGTGTTGATAAGAAAGGTTATCTAGAAAAATCAACTTTAGTCCGCAGTTTAAATACAGCAATGGATGAAAATTTTGATGATATCGGAAAGGCTTTTGCTGGTGAAAATGGTGTTGCTAAACAGTTCGAATCTTTTTTAGATAATTACGTAAGTTCAAAAGGCATTTTAAAGCAAAGAGAAGATAATTTAAATACACAGGTCACTGATTTAGAAGATGATGTACTAAAGCATGAATTTAGAATGACCGAATTAGAAAGTAGGCTTAGAAAGCAATATGCGGGTTTAGATGTGTTACTGGCGCAAATGCAATCAACACAACAGTACTTAGGAGCGCAGCTTGCGAGCTTACCTGGATTTACAAGAAACAAATCATAAATTAATTTTGATTTAAAAGGGTTTTAATATGTATAACGCCAAAGTAAAAAATTATCAGAAAGAAGCACTCAAGACCCGTGTTGCCGGTGCTGATCGCTATGAAATAATTCAAATGTTAATGGCGGGTGCGATTGAAAAAATGGTGATGTCTAAAGTTGCTATTGAAAGAAAACATATGGAAGCGAAGGCCGAACATTTATCTAAAGCGACTGCTATTATTGAAGCCTTAAGGGGCTGTTTAGATTTTAAAGTTGGTGGTGAAGTGACTGATAATTTATATGCACTTTATTCTTATATGATAGATCGCTTAGTTGATGCAACAATAAAAAATGATCCTGCAATTGTTGAAGAAGTATCTAATTTATTAAAAGAAATAAAGTCTGCTTGGGATGCTATTCCTCATGACGTTCGAGAAAAAACACTTAGTGAAAATGGTATAGATGCTAATGTCGGCTAGTTTATTGTCTCAGTTAGCCCCCGATTTGTCTGTAATTAATCAATATTTAGCTGAAGGTGATATAGAGTCAGCTCAAAGCAAGTTACTATTAATTGATAGAACATTGAAAGCACTCTTTACCTCACCTGAGAACCTCAGCGAAAACGATGTGTTATTTTTATCGGATTTTTCAATCAAATTGAATACTACGGTATTAGAAATAAGCCTCAAAAAACAGCAGGCTGCAAAAGAACTTGGTATTCATATTAATACGCAAAAAAAAATAAATGTGTATAAAAATATCAAGTAGGTAACCGACATGATAAAGAATATAGATATTAATAACGAGCTTGAGCACATCTCAGAAAAACTTGAAAAAACTATAAAACATCAAGAAAGAGAGGCGATTTTTGCTACAGAAGCAAATGAGCGATTTGAAAAGAATTTTGAGTGTTTTTCTGAGTTTTTCCCTGATATAGCAATAGCAATAAAAAACTTTAAAACCAAAGATGACTTTTGCTTACATGTTACAGAGTCCGGGCATGGTAATTTTATACCAAGTGGTGGAAATACTTTACTTTATTCACAAGACCCCATTACTCAAACTGAAAAACAAATACAGGCACAAAGAGAAAGGCCCGTATTTAGTTTAACTGACTACACTGGTTATCCTGAAGATGATGACGATACCCGTATTCACTCTCGATATATGGTAAAGTTAACTCGCTTTATGAAAAAAGTCAGAGCCGAAAGTAAACCTGTAGTTCGTAACTTACCATCTTCATTTCCTTCCGCAGTTATTTTTGGTATCGGGCTAGGTTATCATGTTCCGCTTCTTTTGGAAGATACTCAATTTGACTATATATTTTTAGTTGAACCAGATTTTGAACAATTTTTTGCGAGTTTATTTTGCACTGATTGGTTTGAAATTATAAAAAAAATTGATTCCAATGGAGGGTGCTTGTTTTTTCATTTAGGTGTTGATCATAAATCATTTATAATTGACCTTGAAAAAATAGCCGAAGACATTGGTGCATTTTCCTTAGTGCGCAGTTTTTGCTATCAGCATACACCCGGTACAGAACTAAATGTTTTGATTAAGCAGTGGAGTGAAGATTACTTCCGTTTTCAGTTTGGTCATGGGTTTTACAACGATGCAATAACTGGGCTTGCTCATAGTATCCATCATATTCGAAATAAAGCTGCGTTACTAACGAAGACGACCCAGGAAATAGACTTTGATACACCTATATTTATTGTTGGTAATGGTCCATCTCTGGATGAAGCTGAAGTATTTTTAAAAAATAACCATCAAAAAGGGATCGTAATCGCTGCGGGAACCGCCATAGCGTCATTATATAAGAAGGGTATCCCAGTTGACTTTCATGTGTTAGTTGAACGTCCATATTCGAACTATAAAATTTTTGGTGATATTTTCCCTGCTGATGAATACAAAAAAGTGAACTTGCTGGGCCTTAATACTTTATATCCTGATACGAATAAACGTTATAAATGGGCAGGAATAGCGGGAAAAGGTAATGAGGCGGGAACATGTTTAATGGACGTTATATCTCAAGTTCATTTGTCCCAAATTTTACCATTGATCCCTTACTGTAATCCTGTTGTTGCAAATGCAGCCCTTTCGTTTTTACTTCATATGGGATTTAGAAATATCTATCTTTTTGGTATTGATAACGGTAAACAGCCATCAGGCTCACATCACAGTAAAGATAGTATTTACAAAGTAAATAATGATGATGATTCAGAGGGGTACGGTAGTTTAGAGTTCAATGGTCGATTGATTGAAGGTAATTTGGGTGGCCATGTTGTTTCAAATGATCTCTTTCTTGTGGCTCATGCGCAGTTAGAAAAGCTTCTAAGTCTTTACAAAGTGAATAACTGCATAAATGTAGGAAACGGTGCAAAACTTCAAGGTGCTATTCCTACTGCAGCAGATAATTTAATTGATATTGAAAAAGAGATTGATAAAGAGTTGGTTATCAGCAATATCAAGAATAATTATTTTACAGTATTACCTGTTGATGATGTAGAAGATAGATTGATTGCAGTGGATAGACTTCAGGATATTTGCGAGCATCTACTCTCAATTATTGATGAAGATATTACAAGTCGTAGTATTGCTGCTAAGCAATTACAGCGTCAAGCTAGGTATGTTTACTCTTTAAGAAATACTAGCTTAGGGCATATATTTCATATAATAAAAGGCGCGCTCTTATATTATCACTGCCCGATGATTACGCTTTTGTATCAATATGAAGACGAAGTATTTTGTTTAGAAAAATATAAACAGCTAAATAAGTTATGGAAATGTTATATCCAAGAGATAATGGCTGATTATAAAATCCACTATGATGAAAAATGTGACTTAGGAAAGGAATAAAGTGACAGATTACCAAGAATCAGAGGCTTTCTACAATGAGTTATTTGATGAACTTTTCCCTATTCTTCGTTCTATAACAGGTCCAGGCTTACGACAAAGTTATAGTATTCTCTCGCGGTATATGCCGCTTAATATTTCTTCTATTGCTTCTGGTGAAAAAATATTTGATTGGACTGTACCTAAGGAGTGGCATTGTGAAGATGCTTATTTATTAGGGCCTGATGGAGAGAAAATTGCTGATATGCAGCGATTGAATATTGAGGTCGTTAATTACTCAGAATCTGTAGAAAGAGAGCTTAGCCTTGAAGAGCTTCAAAAGCACTTATATAGCCTACCTGAGCAGCCAACGGCAATCCCTTATGTTACTAGCTACTATAAAAAGCGTTGGGGTTTTTGTATCGCTCATGAAATACGTGAACAACTTAAAGAGGGAACATACAAAGCTGTAATTAAGAGTCAGTTTGTAGATGGTTCGTTGGATATCGCCCAATCAGTTTTAAATGGTGAATCTAAACAAGAAGTATTATTAAGTTCATATCTATGTCACCCATCAATGGCGAATAATGAGCTGAGCGGCCCTTTAGTTCTTTTAGGCTTATTTAATCGTATTAAAAAATGGCCAAAACGTCGTTACTCCTACCGTTTTGCATTACACCCTGAAACAATAGGTAGTTTAGGATTGCTTCATTTAATGGGGAAGCATTTTACTGCAAACATGGTTTCTGGGCTGGTTATTAATTGTATGGGTGGAGAACCTGAAAAATTAGTTTTTAAACATAGTCGGAATGATAATGGTATGCTAGATAAACTTCTATATCATCTAAATCAACATGATTATAACCATGAAAACATACAATTTAGTCCTTTAAGTGGTTCTGATGAAAGGCAATATAATTCTCCCGGCTTTCAATTGCCAGTGTGCTGTGTCAGCCGTAGTTTTCATTCTGGCTACCACCAGTATCATACTTCCCTTGATACTAAAGCGTTTATGGGAATAAAACCACTGCTTGATAGTATTGATAAATTAGAGAAAATATTTTTGGCGTTTGAACAAGCTGCGACTTTTGAGAATACACTACCTTTTGGTGAACCTAACTTAGGTAGTAAAGGGTTGTATCCAACGTTAAGTTTTTTTAGTAAAGAGCGTGTAAGCCAACTCGATGAGCTTAATTACATTAAGATGTTATTAAATTATAGTGATGGAGAGCACGACTCTATTGATATTGCGGATAAATATGGATGCAGTGTTTTAGATATGGCGTCTGCAATTGACAAGCTAGAGCAACAAACACTCTTGGTCATGAAGTGAAATGGGTAATTGGCAGAATATTTATCAGCAGGGCAGGCAATTAAATAAATACCCTTATGATGCAATCGTATCATTGGTGATGCGATTAAGGCACACTAATTCAAGTTTAAGTGCATTAGAGTTAGGCTGTGGTGCTGGAAATAATATCGTTTTTATGGCTGAAGAGGGAGTTGATGTTGCTGGTATTGATATATCTTCAGTTGCTTTAGATTTTGCTCAAGAGCGTCTAACAAGGTTACAACTTAAAGCTGATTTAGTTAATGGTCATTTTACTCAGTTACCTTGGCAAGATAATTCGTTCGACTTAGTGATAGACAGAAGCGCTTTAAACTGTGTTCCTCGCTCAGATATTTTAGTTGCCCTTAGTGAATCTTACCGAGTGTTAAAACCAGGCGGTTGTATATTTTCTATTATGTATGCTGATACTCATCCTGCATTTATAAACTCAGGATATCAGCATGATGGGTTTGCGCGACAATTTTCGCCGGATTATTTCACTGACATTGATGGCCTATTTTTTGCTTCTAAAGCAGATGTTTGCGAACTATTCAGTAAATTTGCAATAACGCAGCAATCGTATGATGTTTCTTATGATCAGAACGATAAGATCACTTCTGCACAAAGAAGTATCGTTGCATATAAATAATCTATTGCTCAAATTACGTAATCATGAGTGGTTATTATATAGCTACTACTTAGTAGTTTCTGGAGAATTATTATGCGAGATTCAGCTATCGTTGTTGGTGGTGGGGTATGTGGTTTAATGGCGGCATTACTGCTCAAACAGTCTTTTAAAAAAGTTACAATAATTGAGCAAAGTGAGCGTGTTGGGGGATTATTTCGTTCTATAAAAGATGAGTTAGGTGCATATTATGATATGGGATCACATATACCGAACGCAACGGGCATAGAAGCGCTTGATACTCTGTTATTTGGCGAGCTAGAAAATCGTGATTACTATTGGCATGTAATAGAAAAGTTGCAATCTGGTAATTACTTTGCCGATGAATGGGATTTAAACTCTCCGTTTCCAGATAGTCACAAACTGCCAAGCGAAGAGTATTATCAAGGTTGTGCTGAGCTTATTCAAGCAACGTCCTCTAGTTGCAATCCACTGATACTTCCTTATTGTGAAGAAACATTGGGAAAAACGTTTACCCAACATATCATCACGCCTATTTTGTACAAGCTATATGGCAAGCACACAGATTTAAACACTTTAACAATGGCTGCAGGATTATTTGGCTTTACTCGCATACTTGCTTTTGAGCCCGATGTTGCAAATGCACTGAAAAATATCCCTACTTTTGATGCTAAAATTGGATATCAAACGCAAGCGCATTTTCATGAACGACAAACTAAAGACAACTCAAAAACCCCAAATTACTTTTATCCATTAGAAAATAAAGGGATTGAGGCTTGGGTTGAGTATTTAGTAACTAAACTTAAAAGCGCTGGAGTTGAGGTTGTACTTTCTTCATCAATAGAGAAGATAGAGACTAATGGACGGCAGATCACGGGAGTAAAGCTTACTAATAAAGCAGAAATCCTTGAGTGTCAGTTGTTATTTTGGAGTGCTCCTCCGTTTATTGCCTTAAAAGCATTAGGCTTACCTTTAGTTTATAACAAGCCAGAACTGAGAACTGCTATTGTATTTCATTTGAATTTTGACTTGCCTTTACTTGATCAAAAATCGCATTATCTATGGGTGTGGGATCATCAAACGGATATATTTAGGTTGACGTTATACCCTAACCTCAGCACTAAAAGTCAGCATGCGAACTTGTCGGCAGAAATATTATGCAGGCCAGAAGAGGTGGAGCAGTATGACGTGGATGAAATTGTGAATACATTAAAGAAAATGCAAGTTGTCGGCCAAGATGCTACATGTATCAGTCATATTAAACAGGTCATACATGGCACTTTTCCTGTGCCAACTTTAGAATTTGAAAAAAATAATCAAGCTAATTTTGATACATTAAAAAACAGTGTCGATAATATAATTATTTCAGGCAGATCAGGCGGTAAACAATGGCGACAAGCTGATGTACTTGTTGCCGCATATAACGATATAAACAATTATTTATCGACAGAATAAGAGACTTCTTTTCCATTATCAAAACGATATAGTTCAGATGGGTTACAGTTAAGCAATGCAAATTGGTTATCAGCAACAAAGTCTTTTACAAAATGATAAAGTGCTTTCATCTTTATTGTATAGATAAATGATCTTCCAAGTTGGGCTTGTTTCATAATCCCTGAGTTTAATAATGCAGCTTCTAACTTGGAATAGTCTTCCCTGTAGGCATTATTTATAGGAAAGCAAAAGTGGTAAAAAGTACCGTTAGCCTCTTCTCCATTTGTGAGCGTTGTCACACCGGTAAAAGGTTTATTAAACCGGTATTTTAATCCTAACATTGCTTCTATTTGAACAATCACCGTGGCGACTCTAAGGCCAATGCCTTGCAGTACAAGCACTGTATCTTGTTCTATTAACCTACTAAACGTTGAGTGCTCTGCAAAGGCATAATATTCAGGCTTTTTGGGTAAACAAATTTTTGCCGCATCAGGGCCTAAACCGCATATAGAGAACAAAGGGTGTCCAGAGCGTACTACATTTTTTTGTTGTCTAAACCACTCAGGCCAATACCCTAAGACACATTTTTGTGAGCGTAAATCTTCTTTGCGACTGCGTGGAAATTGATAATTAAACGCTGGCATAAATATATTACCGTTATCACCAATTGCAGTTTTAAAGCAGTTTAGGAACGCCTCAGGCACTTCTTTTACTGAGTGATTTTCTATAGCGCCAAGTGTAAATAATGAAGAGTGTATAAACACACTGTCATTCATGTTGATACCAACTGAATGTAATGTTGCGATAATTTGTTCTTGGCTGATACTTCTCACAAAAAGTCCTCATTACCGAAAGCTGCTTTAACTTCGTCGTAGATAGTATCAATTCTTTTTGAAAAAGCGGGATCTTTCCACGGCTTGCCTGATAGAATCATCCATTCATATTTAGCAATAAACTTTTTTTTCTGTGATTCATCTAAGGTATCAATAAAGCCCCCCATTTTTTCTTTGAGGCGGTCTACAAGTTCCTTCAAACACCTAAAGATAAACACAACTTCAGGATCACGTAACAATGGCTTCATAGAAACTGTAAGTTCACGTTTCAACTTTATGGCTTGCTCTCTAACCAGCGTACATTTATGGTTATTATCTGGATCACGGTAAAAAAGATCCATTAAAGCGGAGTACTCAAAATCAATAACAGTACCAAACGCATCTACTATAGGGAAGTAGGGATATATTCTGCAAACTAAGGGTCTATGTCCATGGGGTTCGCATAAACCACCACATTGGCAAGAGAGCAAATAGATATTGAAGCTTTTACCGTTTGAAAGCGTAAATGTACGCTTTTTAGCTGGTGTAGTAATATTTTTAATACCACCAATAGATTTATAGTACTCATACTCATTTTCGAGAAGAGGTAAAGATACACCGCTTTTGTCTAGGATATTAAAATGCTCTCCGTAAAAATTTTTACAGCAGTAACCACCGCATGTTTTCCAACACTCAGGAGCATTTACATATTCCGTATTATATATTTCTTGCCAGTTCACTTTGTTAGGCATTAGTAGACTCACTAAGTAGCTTTATTAGGCCACTGTAAGATGTAAATTGCACAGGGTCTGCTTCTTCAAAATCAATATCAAGATTTAAGCTGTTTTCTATTTCCATCAACATACTAATAAAATCAAGTGAATCTAAAAGACCTGAACTTATTAAACTATCCTGTTTATTCAATGATACGAGTATTTGCTCACCATGCTTTTCTATTAATTTATTATTGATAGCTTGTTCAATCGAATTTGTTAAGCTCATTATTTCTCCGTCATGGTATGTAGGGCGCTCTTATCAATTTTACCATTACTATTTAGTGGCATGGAATCGATCCATATAATCTTTTTGGGCACCATATAAAGTGGCAGCTGTTGCTTTAAGTAATCAATCAGTGTTTGCTCACTTTCTTTATCGGCTGGATTACAAATAAATAAAGTCAAACTTTGAGGTTGTTGTATTGGCGTTGCTATAGCCTGTACCAAAGGGTTTGATAAAAAATTTTGTGCTAGTGTATTTACTTCGGATAGCTCAACGCGGTATCCCTGGATTTTAACTTGGTCATCTACACGGCTAATATAGTGAAATACTCCTTGAGCATCACGCTTTACGAGATCACCACTTCGATAATGGGTAATGTTATTTGTTTTAATTAAACATTGCTGAGTTTTAATATTGTCATTTAAATACCCAGAAAATACTTGAGGCCCCGAAATCAAAAGCTCACCTTGTGCATCTAAATCAAAGCTCATGTTTTTAAGTGCTTTACCCAGGGGAATATAGCTACTATCACTATCATCATTACAATCAAATACATATCTACTGCATGCTATTGTAGCCTCAGTTGGTCCGTATAAATTAATAACCTTGCTGTTTGGTGCTGCTTTTTGCCATTGCAGAGCGAGTGTTCTAGGTAAGGGCTCACCACAAAACTGACTCACACGAAGGCTAGGATAGGCATCATTTTTAAGCATTCCTAGTTTAGCCATAATTGATGCAGTAGAAGGGACACTAAACCACACTGTAAGCCCGTGTTGTTTAATGAATTTACCTGGCGCAAATATAGCGGTTTCAGGCACTACATAAAGACAAGCACCTTGCAGCCAAGTAACAAATATATCATGCATGCTTAGATCAAACGTTGGATCAAATACTTGGCTTACCTTATCTGTATTACTGAGGGGTAAAGACTCACACATAGTATCAAGATAAGACTTAAGATTCGCAATGCTAATAGGCACACCTTTTGGTGAGCCTGTAGAACCTGAAGTAAATAAAACATAAGCGATATTGGATAGGCTGCGAGCTTGTAGTGATTTAGTTGATACAATGCTTTTATTGACTATATCGTCCAAACATACAAATACTCTATCTGGGAGTGCTTTTATTAATGCTTGGCTGATCGACAAATATTTTTTACTGTATAAAACATACTTTAAGTTGCCTTGCTTTATGATAGAAGCCAATCTAGCTATTGGCAGTTTTACCCCAAGTGGTATAAATGTTCGTGAATCTAAAGCGCAGGCAAGTACGGCGCTATAATAGTGAGTATCTCGGTAACTTAAAATTCCAACTTGCTCAGCTTCACTTATTTCGCTCGTGTTAATATTATTAGCGTAACTTGCAAACTGTTTATAAGTAATGTATTGATTATCAACAAAAATTGCAGGAAGTTTTGCATGGCTTGCAATGCTGTTTTTAAGTTTTTCAGATAACTTCACTTTATATCCTAGTTTTTATTTATCTTAATATTAAGCAGGTTTGTTGATAGCCAGCAATTCAGTTTGAAGTTTATTATAAGCTTGTGGAGTGCCTATATCTATATATCTCAGATGGGTTTTATAGCTATAAAGACTGCCCAATAATAAAGGCACCATGTCGTGGCTAATTTCATAGAAGCTTTCCTGTTTAAAGTGTGAAAAGTATTTTTCATACACTCCTGCGGAGAATAAAAACAATGCCCCGCTTGCTAGGTTACTTGGTGGATTGGATACTTTTTCATGAAACCTTTGGATTGAAGCGTCTGAATCAAGTTCAACAATACCACATGAGGAGGGAGAAGCAGATTCAAAAAGTAAAAGCGTAGCATCACACTTTTTGGGCCTTTTTGAATGGGCTTCTACAAAATTAGTAAGGGTATCTTCGCAATAGTTATCAGCATGAATGACCATTGTGGGACTACAATGCCAAAACTCTTTATTACTAATCAAAGTGCCGCCTGTACCGAGTAACTTTTTCTCTCTAACGATTGTTATTTTATTACGGTATTCGGACTTTGACACAAACTCTTCTACTTGTTCAGCGAAATAGTGCACATTAATGAGTATGTCGCTGACACCAAGTTTATCGAGCTTTTCTAGCCAATAAGCCAATAAAGGCTTGCCTTTAATAGGCACTAAACATTTTGGAATTGTATTAGTCAAAGGTTTTAACCGAGTGCCTAACCCTGCTGCAAGCAATATTGCTTTCATATATTTTTGAATGACTCCAGTACTCGTTGCTGTAGCGTGTTGAAGGACAGTGGCTGATTTCCGAGAGTATCTACTTGGCAAGCGGCTGCAATACTTGCAATATAAAAAGCTTGCCAAGGTGTCGCACCTGAGCACAATGCCAGGCTACTGGCAGCTAAGAAGCAATCACCAGCTCCCGCAGGATCAACCGCATTACGGTTAATCGCAGGAAGCATATCATTTTCCCATTGGCCGTTTTGATCTGGTAGATGGATAAAAATACCTTCTCCTGCGAGGGTAATAACTAAAGACGTTGGATTTGCTTTTTCGCAAAGTTTTTGGGCCAATATAGGTAGACCATCATCAATATTATTCAATGCTACGCGTACTTCTTTTTCTGTTGGTGTTATTAGCATCATATCTTTATAACGGGCAATGTCACCAACTTGAGAAGATGTTTGGCTGTCTGCGACAACACGTACATTGTTTTCTTTGCATAAAGCAATGACTTTATCGACCAGAGTTTGAGGTAATAATCCATAATTAAAATCAGAAAATACCAGTAAATCGAAGTTGTTAATACTACTTTCAAGTTGCATGTATAAATCTGTTTGAATTTCTTTAGAAATTTTATGCTGTCGAACTTGATTGACCCTTAGAAGTGTTTTATTGCCAGCTCTATATCGTGATTTTAATGGTGTTGGGCGACTGCCATCATCGAAAAGTATAGTATCAATATTGTATGCGTTAATATGATTTTTTACGTAATCAGCTTTATCATCTTTGCCAAGTACCGAGAAAAGCGTAACTTGATTAGCTCCTAGCCCTTTTATATGACCTGCTGTAATTGCTGCTCCGCCTAAAAATGTATCCGTTCTATCTGGTGTCATCACTATGGTAGGATCCTCCTGAGATAAGCCTACCGCAGTACCTTGGATATATTCATCGACGATTATTTCGCCAATTACAGCAACACGGTTTTCACTAAATTGAGAAAATACCGTGTTGATTGATTGATAATTAAACTGATGCCTTGTTGCATAACTTTGGCATTTTTTATAATCAAAGTTATGACCATTGCTTATTGTTCTTGTAATATATTGTTCGGAATTAGATTCGAACTCACCAGAGCCAAAAATAAGCTTTCCTCCGTACATTTCAACAAGAGCATGCTCAGGATTGTGCCTACTTTCAAACTCTTTACCTTTCACGACAATATGAGGCTTGAGGCTCTTTACGGTTTCTGCTGGAGTTAAATCTGATAAAAATGCTTCATTCACACATTCGAGGGATTGAACCATCTCTAGGCGATGTTGTTCGTTTACCCGACTCTTTAACTCCATAGATTTGTCGCTGTTAACAGCAACAATTAGTTTATCACCACACTCTTTTGCAAAACGAAGTAAGCGAATGTGGCCAGGGTGTAAAATGTCAAAATTTCCTTGAACAAGGACTTGCTTATTCATACTTCAATATTCTCAAAAGTAATGATGGCTCTGGTAATTTCTCTTCGTTCGAGCGCCGATATTGCTTCATTGATTTGATTCAAAGAATAGCGATGGCTTATCAAAGAATTAATAGATATTTCAAGTTTTTGAATAATATCTGCAATCGATTTTAAATCTTTGTCTGGATTACAATTACCTCCCCAAGTTCCAAAAATTTGCTTTCCACAAATTAGTTGATGAGGATCTAACTTTATAAAATCGCCAGTTTTTGGATGTGAGGCAAAATAGCATTTACCGCTGTTATGTATATTATTAAAAGCGAATTCTATGGTTTCACATAGTCCAGCACTCTCAATAGCATAATCAAAGCCGTTAGGGTGTTGCTCTTTGAGTAAAGCTAGGCTTGCTTCTTCATATAAATAAGCTTCATCGGCGCCTAGTTGTAGTGCTAAGTCACATTTAGATTGTTCAATATCTACAACTATGATTTTTTTTGGTCTGAAATGTTTAAGCATTAATAGTGCACTTATGCCTATACCACCTAGTCCGATTAATATCACATTACTATTAGAGTGTGGTTGTATCTGGTTAAGAACCATACCGGCTCCTGTGGGGAGGGCGCAACCGAGTAAAACAGCTAACTCATTTGAAATACCTTCAGGGCAAATGGTTACTCTATTCTCAGATATAACAGAGTACTCTGAAAAAGTCGTAACTGGACCTGCATTGATAATTTGACCCTCTTTGCTAATTATATGTGTCCCACCGGAATCGATTCCACTGCCTTTTAGCCAACCAAGAACGACACGATTTCCTTGTTTAACCTTGGTAACACTATTGCCAACTGCTATTACTTCACCTACACCTTCATGACCCATTAAGTGGGGCAAATACTTGTCTTCTCCTCTAAGGCCTTTACTCTCCATCAGCTGGCTTCTACACAAGCCAGCCATATGCATTTTCACCAGAACTTGATTATCTTTCAAATACGGTATTTTTAAATCGAGTAGTTGAAGGGGCTGCTCTATATCTATTAATACACCTGCTTTAAAATAAGTTGGAATATTCATATTTTACCAAGGCATCTTATTTTTACTAGAAAGGAAAACACTACCTTCTCTATGACTTAGGGGTAATTCGGCAAGAGAGTTCACTTTTTTCCAATCATTTTTTTGAAGAAAAATATTTAAGCCGACTTGTAAACTGTAGTCGAAAATAGTTTTTGCATTTTTTTCGCCATTAATTTCCATCATAAAATCAATTTTTAAAGCGTCCTCCGAAGAAATTGAAGTTAATACATCTGCTTCTTGACCTTCAATATCAATTTTAATTAAGTCAAATTCTTTAGCTATATTACCTATGTTATTAACTTTAACTTCAAATTTATCTAGCTCTCCATAGGGATTACTTTTTGCGCCGCTCAAATGACTTCCAGTTAAGTTTCCACATACTCGTGTAAATTCAGCTTTGCCATCAAAACTTGCCGCGGCTTCATTTATTGGCTTAATCTTTTTACAATTATTTAATTCTAGGTTTTGTTTTAAAACGCGGAATGTTTCAGGGTCCGCTTCAAAACATGTAACTTGATAATCTAATAAGCTCAGCACTATTGAATGCAGACCGATATTAGCGCCAAGATCTAACACATTCTTATAGTTATTTTTATTTTTCAAGTAAAAGCTTAAAATGATTAGCTCATCAATACCAAACAAATGAGTCGTATTAATATTGCCCATATCGTAATACGGAAGAGAAAATGTAATATTATCCGTTAATAAAAATGTTGGTGTTGATGTCGTGTTATAAGCGCTGGCAATTACTTTTGATAGTTTTTTGTTAAGAAGCTGGTAATCACTGCTTGATTGTACGTGTGATTGTGTATTCCTAGCTAGCATAACCAGCTCTTGGTGTAAGTTTATCATTATAGATTTTCCTTCAAACTGGGTATAAGCATAGCTTTTTTTTGTTTTATGTAAGCAAGTTCAGGGCTCATATTCTCTAATGGATTGCCATACTTGATAATCGGTTCATATCTAAAGTTTGGGTTAATTACTAATTCGATAAGCTTTGGCCCTTCTTGATCCATGCGAAGGTGTAAACGTTCTACTAATAATTTTAATTGCTCATTATTTTCAACTTTTTCAGAGTCGATCCCATAAGCTTTAGCAACTTCAGAAAAATTTATGTGAGGCAAGCCATTATTACAATCAGCAGAAAAATAATTTGAGTCTAGCCAATCATCTTGGGTTTGTTTTATCATACAATGACCACTATTGTTAAATACAATAATAATGACTGGAAGTTTCAAGTGATTTAACGTTGAAAGTTCTTGGATATTCATTTGCAAACCACCATCGCCAACTATACAAAATACTTCTTTTTCTTTTGCTAGGGCAACACCAATCGATGCAGGTAAAGCATAGCCCATGGGGGTATTATTATATGAAGAAATATACTGCTGGCCTTTTTTCTCTTTACCGTAGACAAGAGTTAAAGGTAAGCAAGTACCTGTATCCACACATATATTTTGGTCATCACAGAAAGCACCACTAAACAACTCAACAGCTAAATATGGGTTTACACCACCGTAATTATATTCAGGTATGTAGTTAAACTCTTGTGTGACATCCGTAATATAATTTAGCCACACATCGTTATTTTTAAATATTTCAATTAAATCTTCACAATGCAGTGAAAAAGCATCTAAAAAAACTTGTACAGATACAGGAAATTGATAGTTGATTACTTTGCCTAATTGGGCAAATTTCTCTATTTCGTTATGGTCAATATCCACCATTGCGATTTTAGCTTCACGTGCAAAGGTATCTAATTTTGCTGTGGCTTTTGAATCTAGTCTGCACCCAATAGAAATGATAAAATCGCAATTTTGTAAAACGATATTATTCCCACGTAAAGAATGAGTTCCAAAATTCCCTAGATTTAGCTCGTCATCATGATTTGCAATCCCTTTGAGCGGCCAAGTCGATAGAAAGGGGATTTTTAGTTTTGTTGCAAGTGAAATTAACCGTTCTGCTGAGTTATGGCACCCAGCACCAAGAATAAATAAAGGTTTTTTCGCTTGTTTTAATGACACTATGAAGTTATTAAATATGTTTTCTTGAATTACTTTATGGTTTACAGTTGATTGATTAAAAGCTTCAAATGGTATTTTTTTTATATCTAATATCTCTCGCTGAAAGTCATCAGGAATATCTATTAACACAGGCCCTGGCCGGCCACTTAATGCTGCTTTTATAGCTTCAGGTAATACAGTGATAATGTCATTAGGTCTTTTTAATTGTATTGCGTACTTTGTTATTGGCTTTGCCATAGAAACAATATCGGTTTCTTGGAAACCATATTGGCGAACCCCTAATTTATGCGATTGCCTAAATGAAGCTACATTTCCAGTTATATGTAAAGTAGCTACAGAGTCAAAGTAGGAGCTTGCGATACCTGTTAATAAATTTGTAGCGCCTGGGCCTGATGTGGCTATAGTCACGCCTAGTACATGGTGTGTTTTTGCATAACTATCAGCAGCCATCGCACATGATTGCTCATGTTGCATTGCAATAGCTGAAAGCGAAGGGTGTTTTTCAATTGAGTCAATTAAATGTAAAGCAGCACCGCCTTGCAGAACAAATACATGCTTGATATCTAATTGAGCAAGGTAAGATGCAATATAATCCGTTAGTTTCATTTATGTATGCTCTTTATTGAGTCTACGCAATTTGTAGATATTTGGGTTTTCAAGAGACTCCAAAAAATCCTCATGAAAAATTTCTTTGGATGCAATGCTATAGTTTCGTCCACTAAACTTACTATTTGCATTATCAAGAAGAAAAATTAAGGAGTCGATGACCAGTTGCATAGACACAAAGTCATTTTCCTCATATCTTCTGGCTGTTTCCTTATATGCTTCCGGCACTATTTCTTTTGCGTGGAGTGTTTGTTGGTGAATAGGTGTATCTACCCAGCCAGGACCAACATTTAGAAAGATTAAATCGGGATATTCAGCAGCTAAAACTTCAGTCATTTTTATTAATGCTACTTTCGCATTTATATAAGAGTTGAACTTCGTCGGGGCGCTATTGACGCCTCCGCCAGCAAAAGTCAGGATTTTGCAGTTTGATTTCATTTTTAGAACTGCTGAACTTAACACTTGCACTATAGATAAGTAATTAATTCTATATGCATTTTCCCAATCGTCATAAGAGCAATCTGATAGAGAACCGATTGGCTCGAGTGTGCCATGAACAAAAATTATACTATCATATATTGAAAAGTTCGTTTTATGGCACCAATCGTCAACGTTTTTTTGTGAGCTAAAATCAACTTTTGTTAGTTCAGCAAAATCTAAGTTTGATTTTCGCCCTCGATAAGTACCGTGAATAATCGTATTTTGGCTTAAGCGCTCAGCAAGTGCTTGCCCAATACCACTATTTATTCCTGTAATTAATACTCGATTCATTAAAACGGGCCTTTAAACCAGTTACCAGGAACATCGTGAGGAAATTCTACATCTTCGGTCATAAATATTTCCCTATCAAGGAGTTCAGATACAGCTTTAGTAATCTCAGTTCTGGTTTTGTAGTATTTTTTTGTTAATCCAAAGCTCGTAGGTTCAGGGTAAGAGGGGAGTGCTATTCGTTTTATTGGTTTTTTTAAGGAAGTAAAGCATGCTTCATATATTTTTGCTGAAATTTCACTAGAGACAGAAAATGAGTTATGTCCTATATCAGTGCATATGCAGGTTTGAGTCTTATTGACAGAGTTATAAATAGTTTGCCAATCAATATTTGTCGGTTCAGATACCTCAATTACCTCGCAGTTAACACCTTGTTTTTTTAGGAAGTTGTGGCAGTGTATGGCTTCTAGGAGCATATAGCTATTAGCGATGATAGTGACATCTTCACCTTCTTTGATGACTCTCGTTGTTTGCATGTTTGAGTTGTAATCGACGCACGTTTCTTTGTCGATGTTTTGGTTATGCAGCCATCGATGTTCAAGGAAAATAGTTGGATTATTATCCATTATACTTTGATAAAGTAGCTGTCCTACATTATCAGTTAAGCTTGGAGTAACAACTTTAAGTCCAGGGATATGTGCAAACCATGATTGCAAGCTTTGTTGATGAGTGGGTCCTTGACCCCAACCCCTACCTATGATTAAACGTATTGTTAAAGGTACAGTCATTTGCCCATTAAACATGTAGTGCCACTTAGCGGCATTATTTACAAGTTGGTCCATGGCAAGCAAGAAAAAATCGACTCGTTGATGGGTCATTAATACACGTGTGCCAGTAATAGCTGCGCCAATCCCTACACCCGTCATTGCATTTTCAGATGTTGGCATATCAAAGACACGGTCTGAGCCAAACTTTGATTGTAAGCCTGTAGTTGTACCAAAAATAGCTTTTGGATCATTAATACCTAATCCCATACAAATCATGCTATCGTCTTCAGCCATGGCACAGTGCTGTGCTTGGTTTATTTCTTCAGCGAATGTTGTTGTTTTATTTTGCATAAAGAAACTCTTCGTTTAACTGTGGATTTGGAAAAGGGCTATTTTCAGCAAAAAGAAAAGCATCTTCTATTTCATTTTTTATTTTGATAATCATTTCGTTATGAGTTTTCTCGAAATGTTGATCTGCTGATAGTTCCGCGAATAATAATTTTAACGGATCTTTTTCAAGCCATGTTTTGACTTCACCTGCGGCTCTGTAGTTTAAGTCATCATCAAAATTAGGACCGCAATGCTCTCTGTGACGATATGTATCAAGCTCTAAGAGTGCTGGGGCATTATTCTTTCTAATATATTCAATAGCACTCTCAACGGCATGGGTTAGTGGTATTAAAAGATTTCCATCAGCGTGAAAGCTTTCAACTCCAATTGATTGCGATAAATCCGTAATGCTTCTATTAACCGGCTGGCGAACTTCTAATGGGCTATACACTGAATAGCGGTTATTCTCACATATGAATAATATAGGAAGAGATTTAACTGCTGCAAAATTTAACGACTCGTAAAAAGCGCCTTCTTCCGTTGCACCGTCACCAAAATAACTTACGGTCAAAAAATTGCTATTTTGTAGTTTTTGACTTAGCGCACTGCCAACCGCCAGTGGTATACTATTACCCACAATTGCAGTGCTAGCTATAAAACCGCAATCCAAGTCTGTTAAGTGCATAGAGCCACCTCTGCCACCTGTGCAGCCTGTCGCCTTGCCATATAATTCAGCTATCATTTTCTTTAATGATCCGCCTTTGGCTAGATAGTGGGCATGTGCTCTATGTGAACTGAAAGCCTTATCATCTTTAGATAAAAAATTAGAAACAACAACAGGTACTAGCTCTTGACCTATTGACAGATGTGTTGGGCATCTCATTTCTTGCTCAGGGTAGCGTAAGGCTATCATTTCTTCTATTTTTCGAATTCTTAATGATTCGAAATATGCATCAAGTTTTTTCATTAGGGTATAAACCAATAAAAATCGCCAGTGTAGCCTGTATCTTTGAAAAACTCTTTCCACTGATCAACATGCATCATTGTTTTGGCTGTTAGATTCCAGGCTTCCATGCGTTCTTTTTCTTGTTCATTTCTATATGCATCAACAGTAATAAATGCTTTAGCTTTAGAAACTCGCTCTATTTCTTGCAGTGCTTTTGCACAATTATTAAGATCTAAATTATGAATAGTGTTAATTGATATTACAGTATCAAAACTATTGTCTTCGAAAGGTAATTTAGTAGCGCAACCTTGTTGTAATAAGTGCTTTACTTCCTGTTTGGCATTGTCTAATGCGTAATGGGATATATCTATTCCACTCAATATCATTGTTGGTAGCTGTTGTAAAATATCATAAAGCATAAATCCTTTTGCACAGCCTACGTCTAATAAACTGCTATTTTCTTGCAGGCCAAAGTGCGTAATAAAGTCAGGCACGACTGGCTGCCAAAACCGTGAATGATAGTTAAAACCACCATAGCCGTGCTCTCTATCACCATCAAAGAATTCCTCGTCAAATTGGCGCGCTATAGCTCTAACTGCTTCACTTTTGGCTTCTAATCTACCAGAAAGATCACGCTTAGACTTAGGGTAATTTTTTAGTAAATCTATTTCTTGTCCTATCATGATTACCTCAAGGTTTGTGAATATAGTCATGTTCTTGCTTGGCGAGTACATCTAAATTTTGCTTCATCCAATAAATTGTTCGTTCTAAGCCGTTTTCTAATGAAATAGAATCTTGCCAATTTAGCTCGGAGCGAATTTTTTTTGTGTCTAATAAATATGCTGCATCTTTTCCTAATCGATCTTCAGTCGATTGGCACACTTGTTCAAATGGGAGCTTAAGCATATTGCAGATTGTTTCAACGAGTACTCGAATAGAGATCATTTTATCTGTTGAAATATGGTAAATATCACCATTTTTACCCTTTTCGCCAATAAGTTGTGTCGCTGAAGATACATCGTCAATATGTATAAATGATCGTGTTGAATGCCCTCCGCCATGCAGCTGCAATTTTTTGCCTAGTAAGGCATATAAAATAGTACGAGGGATTATGCGATAAAGCTGTTGGCCTTCGCCATAAACATTGGCAGCTCGTGTAAATACCACTGGAAAGTTATAAACATCTGCGAATGTATGTAGACTCATATCTGCTGCAGCACGGGAGACTGCATAAGGTGTACTGGGTTGGTAATTAGTATGCTCTGGTACTAATCCGTTACAACTACCATACACTTCGGGTGTTGATATATGGATATATTTTTCAAGGAAATCTAATTGTCGGAGAGAATTGTGTAACTTTATCGTTGAAACAGTGTTAGTCATAAACCAATGTTCAGGATGTTGCCAGCTTTGACCAACCATGCTTTGTGCAGCAAAGTTATAAATTTTTTTAATTTTTTTCTGTTTAACAATATCAATAATTTTTTGCAGATGATGATTTATATCCAGTTGGCTAAATTGCAATTTATCTGCATTTTTTTGCCAACTATATGGTAGTAATGCTGAATTAGGTTCTGATGAGCGACTAACAGCAACAATTTGCTGATCATTTTTTAGCATATGCGCACAAAATGATGC
Source organism: Pseudoalteromonas sp. SG41-5 (assembly GCF_014164495.1). NCBI lineage: Bacteria > Pseudomonadati > Pseudomonadota > Gammaproteobacteria > Alteromonadales > Pseudoalteromonadaceae > Pseudoalteromonas > Pseudoalteromonas sp. SG41-5. The sequence goes on from NZ_JACJFH010000054.1 coordinate 29,849, forward strand.
CCCTGAAAATGAATTGCTTCCTAAAACTAAAATTGATGAGTCATTCATAGTTTAGATTGCCGCCTTATTTATTTTATTCTCAAGAAGAGAAAATTGAGTTTGAATATTTTCAAATGAATCATCCATCCATGCATTTATTTGAAATTCATTATCATTAAAGTAATGATTTTTTCCAACTTCAAAGCCGTGCATGTTATTTGTTCTGTCTGATAGATTTGGAATATCATTCGAACACCATCTAAAAATGATTGAGCGAGCCCCTTCAAGATAGCTAATCGGATAAAGAGGACCACTGTCAACACCCATATTTATATACGCTTCATGGTATAAGGCGAGCCTGATACTTAAATCTACAGCTGCAAGGGGATACGTTGTAAGCGATTGATATTTTTCTTCAAGGGGCTCACTTACTTTATAAGTATCTCTAATAATTAGCGGAAAGTATTCATTGAGGTCTAGTGATAATGCAAAATCAAGCCATGCCGTTGTATTGCTATTTCTGTGCTCGGAATTTGCCCAATATTCTCTCAATGTAATTGTTATTAGCTTTTTTTTGCCCACGTTATGTCTTATGAAGTCATTAACAATAGTATAAGCTTGTTGTGGAGGTGCTAAGTTACTTAATTTAATATTTTGCTCGGCATAAGATTTTAATAATTTAAAATCTCCAGCTGCTTGTCTAGGGTTTTGAAAGTAGTTATTTGGATATATGCTAGGGTTCAAGCTTTTATAGTATACAAGGCTACTTTGCGAAATCGGCTGATCTATACCTATGCATGAGGCAAGACAATTAAACATGGGTTTAATAACCTTTTCGATACGCCATTTAGCATCAACGTTATCGTGATATACATTTAATCCTGGAGTATCGTCACTATGGCTAGGGATAATTACAAATTGAATATTTTTTTTATTTTGTTTTTTTCGTTCTATTTCAGCTAAAACGATAAAAGTAGTTACATCAAAGCAGGGCAAATTATAAGAGAGATCATAAAAAGCATATAACGTTGATTTAGTATCAATAGCAAATTGCATTTGTATACAAGGAATGAGCTTACCGCTCATGTGGTTAAAAAAAGAACATTGATTAGTGGTAATACCAATTTTATTTAAAGATTGTAAGATATCAAAGACAAATTCAGAACAAATTACTACTTGGAGCGTTTGTTTTTTTTCTAGTTTTGATAATTCTTCTAATGATTTTGCAGGCGTGCCTTTGTATGATTCGCCACCATTTGTACAAGCAAAAATATTATTGTCAGTATTATATTCTGATCGGATAAACATTTCTGTTGAGGCTGTAATTCCGTAGACAATGGTGGTCATTAATTAGCCTCACGTAATGCATTGTATAGAGCTTTCATTAAGATATGCCCGACAATAACTTGAGTATCTTCTGATATCTGCATATCTTGGACTTCGAAATGGAAAACTTGGTCAAGCATCGGCTTAACTTTACCGCCAGAAAATCCTAAAATGCCCACTGTTTTCATGCCAATGTCGAGTGCTTGTTGAGTCGCTCTAATTATATTTTCAGAGTTACCGCTACCAGATAAAACAAGTAAAATATCATTGCTGTTTGCTTTAACTTTTAGCTGATGTGCAAAAATATTTTCATAACCAATGTCATTGCCTAGGCAAGTTAAAACAGAGCTGTTTGCTGGTAATGCTTCAACTTTTAATGCATTACCTTCTGGGCTAATACCAAATGTAAAGTCATTTGCAAGGTGGATTGCATTTGCTGCTGAGCCGCCATTGCCACATAAATATAAAGTGCCGTTATTTGCCTTCATAGTAAGTAAGGTATCAACAAGACTCTTAACTTGTTCACTATCTAACTGTTTTAATACATCCGTTAGGGTGTTCACATAGTTTGTTGTCAGTTTTTTCACTGAATCCTTGGCTATAGTGGTTGCAGATTGGTTGTTAGTCATAAAACTTCTCTTTGCATCCATTTAAGGTTGTAAAAATGGTCTTCATCTTTAAGTAAGTCTTGTTTGTAAGCTGTAATAATTTCGGTAATGGCTGTGTCGACATTTTTATTGGGTGTAAAACCGGTAGATAGTAACTTATCTGAATTAATACGGTAACAACGAGGGTCATTTGAAGGAGTAACCTCAATCTCACATGCTATTTTAGCCTGTACCATTTTTGCTATATCCATAATTGAGATATTTTCAAACCCTGCATTAAAGACACCAGAGACTTTCTCTGGATTATCCAGCATATAAATATAGAGATCAGTAATATCGTCAATATGAATATTTGGTCTGACTTGATCGCCGCCAAACACTGTGATTTTTCCATTTTTTAGAGCTTGCATTGTCAGCATATTGACAGAAACATCTAAGCGCATTCGTTTAGATAAACCGCATACAGTTGCTGGGCGTACAATTTGTACCGCCATGTCGTCGGCATAACTAAGAAGTACACGCTCTGCAACCATTTTCGTTTTGTTGTATTCAGAAATAGGCTCAAGCGTTAAGTCCTCAGTTACTTGCTCTTCATCTTTAACGCCGTATACGCTACCCGATGACGCATAAATAAACTGTTTTATTCCACAGCGCTTTGCTTTATCGGCTAAGCGCATAGTTGCTAACGCACTCACTTCCCATGTTAATTTAGGGTTTAAATCACCACAGGGATCGTTTGCGATAGAAGCAAGATGAATAATAGAATCCACACCGTCTAAGTTAATCGTATCAGTGTCGCGTACGTCACCTTTAATGACTGAGAGGTTGTCATGAGAGGGCAAAAAATTACCAAACCATTGGATGTCAAACGCGATTACGCGATGGCCTAAAGCCAGTAGTTTTGGAACCAGTACAGTTCCTTTATAGCCAGTTGCACCGGTAACTAATATTGTTTTTGGATTCATTTAATATTCTCTAATTCTTTGGTAGTCATAAATATAATGTTCAATGACATACAATTATTATGCCTAACTTAAGTAGATTTTTGCTCTACATGTTTATTTATATCGGTGATGTGAGGGTTTTCCTTTAATGTTTTTATTAAATCATTATAGGAAAAATCTACTTTATTCAAAAAATGC
>NZ_JACJFH010000055.1:0-31984 GCF_014164495.1 Pseudoalteromonas sp. SG41-5
GTGCAAAGTTACCCGTTGCATTACTAAAAAAATCAGCGCGTGGCATTGATCCTGCTAAAACCCCATCACGGTAAAGTTTAGCTTCGCCGTTGGCATAAGTGATTGCAACATGCGACCAAGTAAGCGTTGCCGGGGTTGCAGAAATGATTTGGTTCCACTGTTCAACACCCGCATCATCTAAATATTTGCTCCATAGCATTGGTGTGGTTGTAAAATGAGTGTTACCAGGGATCAAGCTCATCCATCTATCAACAGTCGTAGTGGCGAAGAATGATGGTGAAAAATCAGTTAAAACCGTTGGTTTCAACCAATAAGAAACAGTGTATGCACTTGATTGAATAAAGCTATCAGGTAATCTGACACCTGTTGCACCATCAAAACTAAATGCTTGGCCTGTTTGCCCAGCAGCATACGCTTGATTACCTGCGCCGGTGTTTAACAAATTATTATCAGTAGTTGTGGCACTTGGTAAATTTCCTAAGCTATCTGTGAGCGCATTTTCAAATGAATAATGTGCTATCGCATTTTTAAACTCAGGACGTGCGGTTAAATTAACTGTAAATGTTTTACTCGTGGTTTGGCCGTTTAGCTCAATATTGGCTGTGAGCGTCACTGATTTATTACCACGGTCTGGGGTTGGAATAAATACTGCACCGTCGCTACCTATGTAATATTCATCACTACTTTGCCAGCTGATTTGTGCGCCATCTTTACCAAGAGTTGGTAATGAGTAACCTTCATCTGCAATACTTAACTCAGTTTTAATATCCAACGCTTGAGCAACAGTGGCAAGGATATCGCTTGTTGCCGTAATATCGTCAACTTTAGTTGCCCAAACCGTTGCTCCTTCACTTGATACTCCCGACAGCGTTGGTACAAGTGCTTTATTGGCATCATCCCATTGCCATTTAGCGACGGCAAAGTAAGTGCCAGATTCTAATACTAGTTTAATATTGGTATTAGAATCATCGCTAGGATACCAAGTACCAGGATCGCTGCCTGTTACTGAGTTATCAGCATTAAGTGCAATGTGAGTTGAACGAATAGCACTGGTATTAACGGTTGTACCATGGTTTATGAATTTGTAATAACCTTGGATTTCGTCCATCGATAGTACATTCTCACCATTGAGTGGAACATAGCGTTGTGGTGAAAGTACAGGCCAACCAAGTTGGTTAATGAACATTTCATGGGTTCGTACTTGGTGTGCTTCAGCACTTTCTGGAAATTCAGTAGAGCTTAATGGGAAGCGAGTGTGAGTGACAAATAAATGTTTGCCCGATGCCTGATCATAATACGCTGAGTTATGACCCGGTGATTGATAACCCCAAGCTGGTGCTGTTTCTCCGAGCTCTTGGGTATATTCAAAACCACCTAATAGTTTTTCACCTATTTCAAGGCCGCCTGCAGAGGCAATATCGTTGCCCGCATTATCTAAATAAGGACCTTGTGGGTTCTTTGAACGTGCAACACGTACATTATAACCATCATTAGCAGCAAATCCTGCAACTGAGTAAAAAAGATAGTAGTAATCACTTTCAGGGCTATACATAGTAAATGCACCTTCCATAGCACGGAAGTCACCACCGACTAGTTTAGTTCCATAGCCTTGTCCTGCTTCAGGCATGCCTGTTGTTTCATCTATAGCAAGTACAAATATCCCGCCAGAGTATGAACCGTACACCATCCATAAATTGCCATCTTTATCATAAAAAGCGGCGGGGTCAATGGCATTGGGATCTACAGCGCCAGCCCATGTTGTTTGCCCATTATCTAATGGATACTTAGCAAATTCATCATCAGTACGGTAGCCGCTGCGTAAAAAAATGCCTTTATTTTTGTATGGACCTTCAATAGAGTCTGCTTCTGCAAGACCTAAATAAGAGCGATTAAAGCATACTTCATCAACAGTGTTAGGTGTATCTGGATTATCTTGAGCGCAATGATTGTAGTAAAACCAAAACTTGCCGTTGGGTGCTTTAATTACATCAGCAGCCCAGTTACCGGTAAAGCCATCAGTCCATTCAATACCCTCTGCAATTTCGGTTGTGTAATTAAAATCAAACAACGGGCTTTCATTTACAGCACTGTTTGCTGATAAACTTGAAATCATTTCCCAGTTCATTAAATCGGTCGATTTAGCGGCAGCTAAATGTGAGCCAAAAATATAATAAGTATCATCGACTTTTAAAACCGACGGATCATGCACGGCAACATTAGTCACTGTTACATTGCCATTGTTGTTAAATTGTACACTGCTACTTACAGTTGGCTTTGCGGTTGCAGTAGGTTGTGCCGCTAATACGCCTTCGGGCGCTGAATTGCTGTCTGAACCGCATCCTGTAACAGCTAAAGCGCAGCTGATCACCATCGCTAATCTGGTTAGTTTCATTTTTTAATGTCCTCTTATAACTGGGATTTTTGTTATTTAATGTTGTCAATAAAATTGCTGTGCACCTAACGTAAAATAGCAACTACGTAGTATTGTAATTTTATAGTACTATTTCAAATGTGCAAATACTTTTGCAAAAGTAATTGTTATGTAAATAAAAAGTGCTTTATTTACAATGCTTACAGCTGTGTTTCAATTATCATCAAGCAATGATTTGCGACGATTTTTCGCTTATTTACAGCAAGTAATGTAAGTATTACGCGAAAATAGAGGGGGTTAACCAGATCTCAGGTAAAGGTATTTACGAATGCTTTGATTTAAAATTATAAAGGTTAATAAAGTGTCTACCTAGAAAGTTATCAGGGTTCACTAGGTGAGTTTACGCGTCAGGCACTTACCTATTGCAAGTTAACTCAACGCAGTTAGCGTTGAAAATCGTCTTTGTAAGTAGATTTATTCACCAGCGAACAATTTTTTAAACCACAGTGATAGGGGCTCTGCAGTGAGAGCCCATTCGTTGACTGAGTTATTTGTCTTTACTCAACCCTTCAGTGGTCATGATGATACGCTGTAAGGTACCATCATCATTGTAGATAAGTGGTTCAATCGCAACTGAGCGACGAAAACGTCCGCCACTTGGCTTGCCATCTTTTGGTGGTACTGCACCTGTATGGTAAATAAAGTAACTTTTACCTTTAAACTCGATAATTGACTGATGATTAGTCTCGCTGTTACCAGCAATCTCATTCAGAATCCTCTTATACTGCCAAGGGCCATGGATACTTTTACTCATTGCGTAGCAGATTTTTTCTGGGAATTCACAGGCATAAGACACGTAATAGTATTCATCTTTCTTATGTACCCATAGCGCTTCGGTAAAGTTTGGTAAATCGATGGTTTTTATTTCACCGTCTAAACTTAGTAAGTCATCGCTGAGCTTCACGTATTTAGGTACAAGGTTACCAAAAAATAGATAAGCATCACCATTTTCTTCTACGTAGATGGCCGGATCGATATCATCCCAATCATTCGGTGTTTGGGTGGTCATATCATTAGTAACCAATGCATGACCTATAGCGTCTTTAAATGGTCCGGTAGGAGATTTCGACGTTGCGACACCAATTGCAAAACCAGGTTTAGTTTCATCATGGCGAACAGTGGTGAAGAAATAAAAGGTGCCATCACGTTCAATCATATGCGCTGCCCATGCATCGCCCTTAGCCCATTTAAAGTCAGTGGCTTTCATTATTGGGCCATGCTTTTTCCAATTCACCATATCGGTTGATGAAAAAGCAAGCCAGTCATGCATCTCAAAGAAAATATCATTATTTGGGGCAACATCATGACCGGTATAAAGATAAACTGTGTCCTTATGAACTAATGCCGCAGGATCTGCGGTGAACACGTCGGTAAATAATGGGTTTTGTGCTGCAACCATACCGCTCGATAAGAGTAATGGTAACGCAAGGGCTGTTAATTTATTTTTCATATGTATCCTTATAGATGGTGTAAGCCAAAGTGTCTGCGCTTATGTGTAGTTTTAGTTAATTCATGGCAGCTGTGAGTACTAAAAATTAGTAAAAGTACAATAAAAAACACCATTAATTGTATTATTGTATTTTTATTGTGATGACATCAGCATAACCGAGGTAAATATATAGTTGCAATGCATTTATATTTTTACACAGTATTAATGTGATTGTTATTCGCATTGTCGACTTTAAGTTTTTGAATTGCATAGCCTTACCTTTTTAATTGTTAGGTGGCTAGATGAAACAAGCTAATAAATCAACTATTTCAATGGAGTGGGTGTTAACTACTCTTTACAGGTTATTTGAATTTGTTGTTTTTTGAGTTGACCCTTAAATGGTCATACAATATGATTAAAGTCCGAGTGTTAATCTATATACATAGTAAATGTAGATATCTCGTATACTGTTTTGACAACATACAATGGGCAATGCAGTGGTCACTCTTCGGTAACTTAATTGGATAGTTCAGAGTTCCGATATAACTATAATTTGGAGAACACCGCTAATGTTTAAAAAAACACACATAGCCAGTGCAATAGTTTTGGCATTTTCATGCCAACTGTCTTATGCACAGGATGAAGTAACAAATACACCGCCAGATAGCACTGATGATATCGAAGTTATTCAAGTATCAGGCATTCGCGGTAGCTTAAACAAAGCGTTAGATGAAAAACGCGCTAGCGTACAAATTGTTGATGCGATTGTTGCCGAAGACATTGGTAAATTTCCTGACAATAATGTCGTTGAAGCACTACAGCGAGTTTCAGGTGTACAAACTACCGGCCGTGGGGGCGGTGAAGTCAGCAGTGTATCAATTCGTGGTCTAAGCGATGTTCATACTACTGTAAATGGCCGTGATGTTTTTACCGGCTCAGGTCGTGATGTGTCGCTGCAAGATATTCCTGCTAGCTTACTCTCTGGTGTTACCGTATATAAAACGCGATCGGCAAAGCAAGTTGAGCGTGGTATAGCTGGCTCGATTGATATTAAAACTCAGCGTCCATTTAACTTTGATGGTAAAAAAGTAGTACTAGCAGCACGCGGTATTTATTCAGACCAACCTGACAAAGTTGACCCTAATTTAAGTATGTTATTAAGTAATCGTTGGGATTTGGATGGTGCGGGTGAGTTTGGTGCACTGGTCAATGTTTCCTATTCTAAAACGCACTACCGCGATGATACATTAGCTGCAGGGGCTGCATTACCCTATTTCACAAACCAACCAGCTACTGGTTTTAGACCTTATTCTCCAATTCCTAGAACGTTAGGAGCACCGGGTAACGAAACCTCTGTTTGGCAGAGCTTAGAAAATGGCCTACCAACAACACCAGGTTCAGCGCTTGATATAAATGGCCAGTCAGCAGAGTATTTACTTGGCCGTGACGCTGTTTTTGGTAACTCTTTTAGCGGTGAACGTAAGCGCCCAGCAATAACAGCCTCATTTCAATGGGCACCTAATGATACATTAGAGTTAACGGCTGAAGGTTTTTATACTGGCTATCGTAATGAGTCACAAAATTCATTATGGCATGCGTTTAGTTACAATGATAACGTCGGCATTGAAACACCGGTTACTTACGATGACACAAATGTCATAAAGCAAAGACAAACCCTCGGCGCAGATGGTTTTGTAAGTGGTGATGCTACTTCTCAAAAAACAGACACGTATTTATACGCATTGGGTGCGAAGTGGCAAGCATCAGATTATCTGACCATTAATAGTGAACTGGTATATCAAAAAAGTGATTATGAAAGCGACTTTTTAGCAATGCGCTTTAATCGCGCAACTTTTCCTACTCTAAACGTTGATTATAATAATGGTGGGGGTGTACCCGCAGTCGTATACGAAGACGATCCTAATACACCTGTAAATGAAGCTGATATGAGCGCTGTTGCAAACTGGAATGCTGCTGATCTATATGACAATGGTGATGGCAACAGTGGTGACTCAATTGCGTTTACGTTTGACGCAGAATATTTATTTGGTGGCACATATATTGATAAAGTTTCTTTTGGTGGGCGCTACGAAAAACGTACTGCAGAAGCATTCACCCGTACTCAGAATAAATATCAACCAACATCGCTAACTAATTTCATGAGCCAGTTAGTTGAAGCAGGTGTAAGCGATGACGGATCTGGGCTTATCTATCAGGTTGATGATTACTTTGATGGCCGAGCTAACGTTTTCAATAACTTTATCGCAGCAGATGGTGGTTACTTACTTGATAATGTAGATGCTGTTCGCTCTGTCTATGGGTTTAACAAAGAAGATAAGTATAAAACGTTTGATATTGAAGAAGATTCTTATGCTTTATATAGCACAATGAATTTTTATCTCTTTGAAAATATTAGCGGTGAGGTTGGTGCTCGTTATGTGAAATATAATCAAGATATGAAGTTTCAATCACTATTATCTAAGAATCCTGCTCAGTATGACCAAACCGTTGAATCAGAAAGTATCAATAAATTGCTACCAAGTTTATCTCTAAACTGGAATATTACAGAAGATATTGTCGGGCGTGTTGCGTATACAGAAACACTAAGAATGCCTAATTACGCTGATTTAAGCTCTGTGGCACGTTACGAAGATCCAATTACTAAAGCGCAAGAATATGGTACCGGTAGTACTGGTAATCCTAATTTACAAGCTACTGAGTCAAAAAATTATGACCTATCGCTAGAGTGGTATTTTGCTGATACAAGTTCTTTATACGCGTCTTACTTTAAGCGTGAAATTGATGGGTTAGTCATTTCATCACGTAGAAATGTTGTACGCGAAGGCGATGATGGTGAAACTCGTCCATACGTTGTTAGCTTTCCTGGTAATGCGTCAGATGGTGAATTATCTGGTCTCGAGTTAGGATTAGTCTATTTCCCAGAAAATCTGCCAGCCGTTCTTGATGGCTTAGGTATGCAGGCAAGTTACACTAACTTAGACTCTTCGCAGGACACTCCTGACTTTGATTCGCTAGGTAATATTACTGGTTATACTGAAACAAGTATGACAGGCGTTTCTGATGAATCAGTTAGTGTCGTTGGTATTTACGAGCGAGAGTCATTTGATATGCGTTTGTCATACTTATGGCGCTCAGCGTTTTATAGCGGAACAACGGATGCTACTTTTGCGAATCCATTACAAATATGGAATCGCCCAGAGCAAAGTTTAGATTTTCAGGTTAGTTATGATGTAAGCGAAGAGTTAACGGTTACATTTGATGCTACTAACTTGTTAGATGATAAGTATCAAACTTATTATGGAGAAGGTAACGAAAATCTATTTAATGCGGGAAGTAGTATTTTTTCTCGTACATTTGCTTTAGGTGCACGGTATTCATTCTAATGTAAATTAGAGTATAAAAAGCCCCGATAACCTCGGAGTTTTTTTATGCTTATTCATATTATACAGAAAATTATTCCCATTGCTTGTAAAGCTAATTGTTTCGTCTTTTTTGTTTCCCCGTACTTGGAATTACCGATCTTAATATATGTTATAGCTATGGAGCATTGGCATACCCTTTCAAGTGAGTTGTTTATTTGTAGTATAATAATTATTTGATTTAGGATGAGTTATATTTCACTTTTTGATACTTCTATCTTTCCCGTAAGATTATATTTCATCAACCAATTGTTTTTTATGGCCTTGTTGCCAAGATTTGTTTTTTTGATTTTTATTTAACATTTATTTATTTTTATCAGTTGACTGTTAATTAATCATACAATATTATCAATGTCAGACAGCAAATAATTAACATAATAAAAGGCAACCTTAATACAGGCTCTGACAACAAGTTTGTAAATAAGGGGAAGCAGAGGGTAATAGCCTTCTGGGGAAAACAAATGGAGAACACCACTCATGTTCAAAAAAACACACATAGCTAGTGCAATAATCATGGCTGTTTCATGTCAGTTTGCATATGCGCAGCAAGAAGATAATGCATCGGTAAATGCTGAGAAAGACGACATTGAAATTATTCAGGTTTCTGGTATTCGTGGTAGCTTAAATAAGGCACTGGCTGAAAAACGCTTTAGTACACAAATTGTCGACTCTATTATTGCAGAAGATATTGGCAAGTTCCCAGATAACAATGTAGTTGAAGCACTACAAAGGGTTACTGGTGTACAAACCACAGGCCGTGGTGCTGGTGAAGTGAGTACTGTGTCTATTCGTGGTCTAACGGATGTTCATACTACGGTCAATGGTCGAGATATTTTTACCGGTGCAGGGCGCGATGTTGCACTGCAAGATATTCCGGCGAGCTTACTATCTGGCGTAACAGTTTATAAAACGCGATCAGCAGATCAAGTCGAGCGAGGTATTGCGGGTTCAATCGACATTAAAACAAATCGCCCGTTTAACTTTGATGGCCAAAAAGTTGTTTTAGCTGCACGTGGTATTTACTCCGATCAACCAGATAAAGTTGACCCAAATATTAGTGCACTGCTAAGTAATCGTTGGGAAATTGACGGCGCTGGTGAGTTTGGTGCACTGTTTAATGTGTCGTACTCTGAAACCAATTATCGTGATGATACGATAACTGCAGGTGCAGCGTTTCCATTTTTTACTAATAATCCGCAAGCAATGTACTCTCCTTATTCACGTATTCCTGAATATGACTCGCAAGGAAACAAGGTTTGGCAGATTGGTCAAGAGAACGGTTTACCTAATACTCCAGGGTCTAAACTAAACGTTGAAGGTGAGCCGACAGAGTATTTAATAGCACGTGATGCTATCTTTGGTACGTCATTTACTGGTTTACGTAAACGTCCAGCAGCTTCTATCTCGTTGCAGTGGGCACCGGTTGATACTTTAGAAATAACCGCCGAAGGTTTTTACACCGGGTATGAAAACGAGTCACAAAATGCGATGTGGTTTTCAAACACGTTTGAAAACGGCAATGGCAATATTGAAACACCAACTATTTTCGATGGCACTAATGTAGTTAAAGAAAAACAAGCGATTAATGCAGGTGGTTTCCAAAGTGGTGATTTCTCATATGGTAAAACAGATAGTTACTTATATGCACTAGGTGCACAGTGGCAAGCTAGTGAATATTTAACAATTAACACTGAAGTTGTTTATCAAGAAAGTGAATTTGAAACTGATTTTTTTGCAATGCGCTTTGACCGTGTAGCCAAAGGGTTAAATGTTGATTTTAATGATAATGACGGAGTTCCTGGGATTGCATTTTGGGATGATCCTAACACCGCAGTAAATGAAGCTGATATGGCTGCAATACAAAATTGGAATGCGGGTACGGTGTATGATAACGGCGGTGGTAATCGCGGGGATTCTACGACATTTACTTTTGACGCTGAATATCTTTTTGGTGGTCGATTCATAGATAAAGTGAAATTTGGCGGTCGCTACGAAAAACGCACAGCTGAAGAGTTCACTCGAACAAATGAAGGTGGGATTGGTAATACTAGTGTTGAAAGTTTAATTCAACAATTGGCCGCAGCAGGAGCTACTGGTGATGGATCCGGTATTGTATTCCATGTGGATGATTACTTCGATGGCAGGGCAGATACATTCAGTAACTTCGTTACCGCTGATGGTGGTTACATGCTTGATAACGCTGGTGCAGTACGCAACGTGTATGGTCTAGAAGCCGAAAATGTTTATAAAACCTTAGATATTGAAGAAAACTCGTATGCATTATATACAACCACTAATTTTTTCATAACTGAAAATATAAGTGGGGAATTTGGGGTGCGTTATGTCAAATATGAGCAGGATATGGACTTCACAGCAGAAACTGGAACAAATACTAATATTTTTGATTCAAGCTCTGCGAGCGCAGACGTCAGTAAATTACTGCCAAGCTTAGTTCTAAACTGGAATATAACCGATGATGTGATAGGTCGTTTTGCTTACACTAATACCTTACGTATGCCTAATTTTGCAGATTTAAATGCCTTGCAGTATTTTACGGATCCTCTTACAGAGGGAACTAAGAATGGGACGGGCACAGGAGGGAACCCGCAATTACAACCTGAAGAGTCGACAAATTATGATATCTCTTTAGAGTGGTATTTTGCCGATTCAAGTTCACTTTACGCAACTTATTTTTTACGAGAAATAGATAGCCGAATAGTCCCAGGGCGAAAAGTTGTGATGCGACCTGATAAGAATGGTGACATTATTCCTTACGCGCTTAGTGCCCCTGTTAATGCAAGTGAAGGCGAATTATCTGGTTTGGAACTTGGTTTAGTATATTTCCCGGATAACTTGCCTGAAATGCTAAATGGGCTTGGTCTGCAAGCAAGTTTTACCGCACTAGATTCATCTCAAAAACTACCTGAGTATAACAACGATGGAACCATTAGCGGTTATGTAGATTCAAGTATGGCTGGTGTATCTGATCAATCATATAGTGTGGTGGGTATTTATGAGCGAGATTCGTTCGATATGCGCTTATCGTATGTATGGCGTTCAGAGTTCTATACCGGTAACGAAGCGGCTATTTTTGCTAATCCATTGCAATTTTGGAACCGTTCAGAACAAAGTTTAGATTTCCAATTTAGCTATGATGTAACAGATGATTTTGTGGTGACTTTTGATGCTACAAATATACTCGACGATGTGTATCAAAGTTATTATGGTGAAGGCAACGAAAACATCTATAACTTTGGTAACGGTATATATTCACGCACTTTTGCAATTGGTGCCCGTTATTCTTTCTAAGTTTATATAATCTTTAAAGTACAAAACCTCGACTTTGGTCGGGGTTTTTACTTATCAACTCATTGAATTAATTTAACTTGTATTTATTCGCTCTGAGATAGTTGAGCTTCCAAAATTATGATTCGTCGAAAAGAGTTGCGATCCTATTAGTATGATAATACTATCAATGAAGTTATCATTAAATTTACAATAATAAGCAATACAATGGTCACCAGTGTGATAAAACAAAGAATAGGTGACCTTTATTATTTTAAATATGGCGTATTAAGGTACTACATATTTTAAAAATCAGGTAGTTGTATGGAAAATCAAAAGTTATCAGTGGTAGAAAAAGTCGGTTTTGGTGCCGGTGATATGGCAGTAAACGTTATGGTTGCTGCATTATTTTATTTTATGTCGTTTTTCTACACCGACATTTATGGCCTCGACCCTGTTGATATGGGTATTTTATTTTTAGTTGCACGTTTTGTTGATGCGTTTACTGACCCATTAATGGGCGTGATTACCGATAAAGTAAAAACTCGCTGGGGGCAGTTCCGCCATTGGTTCTTATTTTTATCTGTGCCATATGGTATTTCAATCGTCCTGCTATTTACCACTCCAGATTTTGATTACAATATGAAGTTGGTGTGGGCTTACCTTACTTATTTATTTGCCACCTTGATGTTTACCGGTGTAGCAATTCCTTATATTTCGTACATTGGCGTATTAACCGCAGATCCTAAAGAACGTTTATCAGCGAATGGTTATCGGATGTTTTTTGCCAAAATAGCCAATGTTATTATTGTATTTTCTGTACCTTTACTGGCATCAATGTGGGGCGGTGGCGATATCGCTCATGGTTATAAACTGGCAATGATTTTAGTGTCTACCTGTGGTGTAGCATTGTTTCTGTTTTGCTTTTTTACTACTCGTGAACGTATTACTCATGAACCACAAACCGAAAGCATACTGACCCAATTTAAAGTGCTGATTAAAAACGATCAATGGTTGCTGCTATGCGCCGCATGTGTGCTTGGTACTTTAGGTTATGCAATTCGTGGCAGTGTGGCTATGTACTACGCTAAGTACTATTTAGGTGCTCCTGATCTGGCGGGTACTTTTACCAGTGCAGGTATCGCAGCATCAATAGTATCTATGGTGGCAAGTACGTGGATCACCCAACGTTATTGTAAGTTAAAACTATTTAGATGGTCACAAATCGCAGTGTTGTTTATTTCGCTGATAATGTTTTTTGCAGTGCAACCTGGTGACATCTGGTTGGCCTTTGTGTTGTATATCATTTTATCTTTCGTGGTTGATTTGCATGCACCGGTGTTTTGGTCCGCGATTGCAGAAGCGGTTGACTATGGCGAAATTAAAGACGGTGTTAGGGCATCAGGTTTGTCATTTGGCGGGATTTCATTTTGCCAAAAAGCCGGTGGTGGTTTAGCGGGTCTTGCCGGTGGTTTACTGTTAGCTTTTTTTGATTACCAGCCAAATATTGAACAAAGTCAATTTACCATGACTGGATTAGCATTAATGCTGACCATTATTCCTGGTGTGTTTCATGCCATTTTGGGCTTTGTGCTATTTAAATACAAAATTACCGATAACTATTATACCGATATGGTTAAAAACCAGCGGTTACCAGAATAATTTTAGGAGCATTTATGTCAACTTTACCTAAACCTTTGATCCCACAACGTGCTGATCCATATATTCATAAGCACACAGATGGTTATTATTACTTTACCGCGTCAGTGCCTGCCTATGATGGCATTGAACTGCGCCGTGCAAAAACCCTAGAAGGGCTTGCAACTGCAACGCCAAAAATGGTCTGGATGAAGCCACAAACAGGTCCATATTCTGAGCTTATTTGGGCTCCTGAGATCCATTTTAATGATGGCGCTTGGTATGTTTATTTTGCCGCAGCACCGAGTCGTGAAATTAAGCACGATTTATTTCAGCATCGTATGTATGCAATTAGCTGTAAAGATGCGGATCCGATTGAGGGCGAGTGGCAGTTTTGCGGTCAAATTGAAACCCCATGGGATACTTTTTGTTTAGATGCCACGACTTTTTATCATAATGATGAGCTTTATTATTGCTGGGCACAAAAAGAACCGGGTGTAAAAGGTAACTCAAATCTGTACTTGGCAAAAATGTCATCACCAACAGAGATCACTGGCGAAATCACCCGTTTAACCATCCCTGAACTTGATTGGGAAATAATTGGTTTTTGGGTGAATGAAGGCCCTAACGTACTTAAACGTAACGGTAAAATATTCTTAACGTATTCAGCCAGTGCCACCGATGAAAACTATGCTATGGGCTTGCTATATGCGGACCTAGATAGTGATTTATTAGATATAAATAGCTGGACTAAAGTGCAAGAGCCAGTATTTCGTAGTAACGAGCCTAAGTCGATGTTTGGCCCCGGGCATAACAGTTTTACGCAAGATGAAAATGGTAACGACGTGCTGGTTTATCACTGTCGTCAATATACTGAAATTGAAGGTGATCCACTGTGGAACCCAGATCGTCATAACTTCACAAAATCACTAAATTGGGATGATAACGGTATGCCTGTTTTTGGTAAGCCTGGCGAACAATAAAAATAACAAAAGGACTCTGTGTATGTTTGTTTTAGCAGTAAAAAAATTACCACACGTTATTAGTTTTTCTCTTGCGGTAATGTTGTTATCGGCTTGCAGCGAACACCCTAATGCAGATGATAAAACTGTTAATACGCATCATACACAGCGCACACCACAACAACTTTTTGCACTTGAGCAAGTTAGCTTAAGTGCAAGCCCATTTTTACATGCCCAGCAAACTAACGTTCGTTATTTATTGGCATTGCACCCAGATCAATTATTAGCCCCTTACTTACGTGAAGCTGGTATCGAGCCCAAAGCGTCATCTTATGGTAATTGGGAAGACTCGGGGCTTGATGGTCACATTGGCGGTCATTATTTATCGGCGTTAAGCCTTGCGTGGGCTGCAACTGGCGATGAAGAACTAAAGCGCCGTTTAGATTACATGTTAAATGAGCTACAACGCGCACAACAGGTTAATGACGGTTATTTAGGAGGCATACCAAATGGTCAAGCGATGTGGCAACAAATCCATGATGGCAATATTAAAGCCGATTTATTTAGTTTAAATGATCGTTGGGTGCCGCTTTATAACATAGACAAAATTTTCCATGGCTTGCGTGATGCTTACTTGATTGCAGGCAGTGAACAAGCAAAAACCATGCTGTTTGATTTAGGCGAATGGTTTTTAAACTTAACCTCTAAGTTAAGCGAGCAGCAGATTCAACAGATGCTGTATTCAGAATATGGCGGTTTAAATGCGGTATTTGCCGATATGGCGACGATCAGTGGCGATAAGCGTTATCTCAAATTAGCGCAACAGTTTACTCAAAATAGCATTGTCGATCCGCTGTTAAAAAAACAAGATAAGCTAACTGGCTTACATGCTAATACCCAAATTCCAAAAATTATTGGTATGTTGAAGGTCGCTGAGGCCACTGATGATAAAACGTGGCAACAAGGCGCAGATTATTTTTGGCAAACAGTGACTAAAGAGCGCTCAGTGGCCATTGGTGGTAACAGTGTGCGTGAGCATTTTCACGACAAAAAAGATTTTACCGCGATGGTTGAAGACGTTGAAGGCCCTGAAACCTGTAACACGTACAACATGATGAAACTCAGCAAGCTGCTGTTTCTGAAAACCGCGGACACTCGCTATTTAGAATACTACGAGCGCGTAACCTATAACCATATTTTATCGTCACAACATCCTGAGCACGGTGGGCTTGTGTACTTTACGCCAATGCGTCCTGGGCACTATCGTATGTATTCATCGGTACAAGATTCAATGTGGTGTTGTGTCGGTTCGGGTATCGAAAATCATAGTAAATACGGTGAGCTGATCTACAGTAAAAATGACGATAACTTATGGGTAAATCTATTTATTCCAAGTACGCTTGATTGGCAGCAACAGGACTTAAAAGTAACTCAACAAAGCCATTTTCCGGATGCTAATAATATAACCTTAGTGATTAACACATTAGATAAAAAACATAACTCATCAGCGCAGCTGCATATTCGTAAACCAAGTTGGGTTACTGATGAATTGCAGTTTAAGCTTAATGGCAAAGCAATAAATGCCACTGCAGAGCAGGGGTATTACGCAATAAAACATGACTGGCATGATGGCGATAAATTAACTTTTTCTTTAGCGCCAAAACTGTACACAGAGCAGTTGCCTGATGACCAAGATTACTATGCGGTATTGTATGGTCCTGTGGTAATGGCAACCAAAGTACAAGCGTTTAAAAATGAGCATTTAAACTTTGTTGCTGATAACAGTCGCATGGGTCATATTGCAGCAGGGCCTACCTGTCCACCCGAAGCACTGCCTATCATGCTCAGTGAACCCGAGCAGTTTATTGCTGATTTAAAGCGAGCCCCTAGCGCAGAACTTGCATTTACCACAGATAAAAATGTCGCCATTGCTCAGCAGGGGATAGGGAGCACACAAACAACTCAGTTAATTCCGTTTTTTAGGCTTCATGATAGTCGCTATCAAGTTTACTGGCCGCAGCAAAGTGAAGCCGAATTTACTCAATTTGTTAAAGATTCAAAAGCGGCTGAACAAGCAAAAGAGCAATTACGATTATTGACCGTTGACCAAATTACACCGGGCGAGCAACAGCCTGAAGTTGAGCATGACTTTAAAGGTGAAAATACCCGTGCAGGTGTTAATAACGGCCATCATTGGCGTGATGCAACAGGTTGGTTTGAATATAAGCTAACTAACTCAGAGCAGCAGGCAGTTGCACTGCGTATCCGTTACTTTACTGCAGATGTTGGACGTAAGTTTACTATCACAATTAATGGTGAGGTGCTGGCAAAAGTTAGCTTACCTGCTAAGCAAACCGGTGCAGAATTTTACAGTATTGATTATCCATTAACTGATGAAATGAAAAAAGCTAGCTCATTAACACTGCGCTTTAGTGCAATAAAAGGATCGGTTGCTGGTGGTATTTACGGTATTCGTTTAATCAATAATAACTAGTAGGACGAGTATGAGTTTACAGCATTATGACGATGTGCATTCTAAAGTGAGTGTTCGGCGCTACCCGCTCGCAGAGCAATACATAACACAGCCTGGTGTGCATGTAACCGGCTCGGGTTTAATGTATCGAATTATTGAACTGGGAAGTGGCGAACCACCTTCATGGGATGCTACTGTTAAGGTGCAGCAACGCGTGATGACTGCAACAGGGCATGTGCTTTATGATACGCGGCAAATCGAGCAAGTGGCTGAGTATGAGATAGCAGAAGCAATTGAAGGTTTGCAAGAAGCACTCATGCTGATGCCTAAAGGCAGCCGTTATGAACTTTTGATTTTACCGCATCTAGCCTACGATATTTACAGTGTGGCACTGAATGAATCTTTAGCGACAAGCAGTGAGCAGCTTATTTTTATGGATATTAAACTCATTGATTTTAGCGAGTAATATTGGTGCTAGAGCAGTAATTCTTGTGTTAATAATGCGATATATCAAAACAAAAAACCTGCAAAAAATGCAGGTTTTTTAGTGGCTGTTCTTAAGTGTTACTTCTCAATCAGCTTAGTGGTGCGCTTGTTTAGATCTTTGCTATCAACTACTGGCCAGTTATCGTCCCAAGTCATCGGTAGAATACGTAATTTTTGTAAACCGTTATCAGCCGTTTCGTAAGCATGAAGTACTAAGTAATCTTTACCGTCAAAGGTATAAGCGGCATTATGACCAAGCGCTACCCAGTCTTTATTACCTTCGATCACCAGCGAACCACCGCCATTATTTAAGTCACGGCCTTCTTTATCAAGGTATGGGCCTTCTACGTTTTTACTGCGCCCTACACGGACATTGTAAGTGCTGTCTAAACCTTGGCAGCATTTATCAAACGACACAAATAGGTAGTAATAGCCATTCTTTTTAAAGATATATGGTGCTTCTACAGGTCCGTGTTCAGTGTTAGGGCGTGCTGAAATGCTATGCCATTCTTGTGGTTGTGCCAAACGTACCATATCATCGTCAAGTTTCACTAATTTAAGACCGCCCCAAAACGAACCAAAGCTCATCCATGGTGTACCATTGTCATCTTCAACAATCGCTGGATCTATGGCATTCCAGTTATCACGCTCAGGCACAGACTGTATAACTATACCGTGATCTATCCATTTATAATCTGGTGATTTAGGATCTAGAGTTTCGTTAACCGTTACACCGATCGCCGAGGTGTTTTTACCAAACGCAGACACAGAATAATAAAGGTAAAACTTGCCATCTTTTTGGTATACATCCGGCGCCCAAAGGTGGCCACCAAAGTCACTGGCAACTCGTTTTGCCCAGCTCGGCTCGTCTTTAAATACGCGCCCGGTAAGCTGCCAATTTTTCATGTCTTTGGATTCGTAATACGTGATCCCCATACCCGTGCTAAAGACGTAATAGGTATCGCCTTCTTTGGTCATTACAGGGTCGTGTACTTCAACTTGTTTAGCCATGGTATTACTTGCTAAACAAAGTAATGTGCTTGCACCGAGCAGTTTACATGTATGAGCGAACTTTTTTGCGTGTTTCATAGTTGCCTACCTTTTTATTTTAATCATTAAACTTATCAGCTACTATAATATATGTAATACAATATTAACAATGGAAATTAAACTATAAAAATAGGAAATACCATGGCCAAGAATCTGATTGCCACTGCAATTGTAAGCGTACTTAGTATGTCATGCTTTTACAGTGTTGCAGAGGCAAATAATAGCCCAACATTAATGCCAATTGATAACCCGATTGTTTTGCAACGCGCTGATCCTTGGTTGGTCCGCGATGAAAAAACCGGTTGTTATACCTTTATTGGTACATCCCCTAAGTTTGACGAAATTGAATTACGTCAAGCTTGTAGACTTAATGACTTGAAACTAGCAGAGCCAAAAGTGATTTGGCATAAAAATGAAAAAGGCCCAATGAGTACCAATATTTGGGCACCAGAGCTACATAAAGTTGATGGCAGTTGGTATATTCATTTTGCAGCGGGTGATGTAGAAAAGCCGTTTAGTATTCGTATGTTTGTGCTTAAAAATGACAACAAAAATCCGATGAAGGGCCAATGGCAAGAAATGGGGCAATTAAAAACCCACCTTGATAGTTTTTCGTTGGATGCCACAACATTTAGCCACAACGGCAAACGCTATTTAGTTTGGGCACAACAAAACCAACCCGCAACGTACAACTCTGCATTGTGGATTGCACAAATGGACTCACCAACATCGATAAAAGAGCCAATAGTTAATATTTCAGAGCCAACACTTGATTGGGAAATTCAAGGCTATAAGGTGAATGAAGGTGCAGCAGTCATTAAGCATGGCAATAAAGTCATGTTAACTTATTCTGCCAGTGCCACCGATGATCGCTATGCAATGGGCTTGTTATGGGCCGATGCAGATGCTGATTTACTCGACCCCGCAAGCTGGCATAAAAAGCCACAGCCAATTTTTGCAAGTAACGAAAAAGTAGGGCGCTTTGGTCCAGGTCACAATAGTTTTGTAAAAGCAGAGGACGGTGTTACAGACTTACTAATTTACCATAGCCGTGATTATAAAGAGTTACAGGGTACACCCTTAACAGATCCAAATCGCCATGCGCGTGCACGCGTAATAAAGTGGGATGACCAAGGATTTCCTATTCTTTCGCCAGAGTTTCCGGACTAATTATAGAGCTGATAATAAAAAAGGAGCCTGTGGCTCCTTTTTAATGAATTAGGGCTGATTACTCAACAATAATCCCTACAGCATCTAAATAATAGTCTGTCCAACTATTATATTGCCCTTGTAACCACATAATCACTTTATGTTGATCAGAGTTGACTATCATAGGGCGTAAATTTTCATTGTGCTTATCATGTGTTAACTGCTGCCACTGAATACTTTTAGTATCATCATCAAGCCCAATGTGTGCGCTAAATATTTGATGCGGCATTGATAAAGACTCACCTGTCGTAGGATTTACATTACTTGAAATAACCACGTGAGAAGGGTCGCTAGGATCCACAGTGATTAAGCCTGTATAGCTGGCTTCACGGTCATATAAACGGCTTCCTGCAAACGCAACTTCACGGTCATGCCATTTTTTGCCATCCCAAGATGCAATACGATAGCGCTGATCTTGATTATTTAAATAATAAGTATAAGCAACGTGTGGATAGCCTTTATCATCAAATGCTACTGAGCTGGTCCAAGCGCTTTTTTCAACACTTAAATCAACACCGCGGAAGGTTCCGCCGCCACCTTGAAATAATTTCTCTGCTTCGGAGGGTTTTAGCGGACCTTCCTTTTTCAGGTTTTTAATCAATGTGCCATCCACGTTATAGAAATTACCATCTCGAAACTCAGAATAATAAATGCTGTTACCAAAATCACGCGGATGAGCGTCAGTAAATGACAAACCTATGGTGTCTTTGCCATTCCCTGCATAGCGTGCATACGGTCTTTGTACGCCTGGGACTTCATTTTGAATGAGATGAACATGTTCATCGCTCCAGGTAGCACCATCGTCTTTTGATGTAACATACGTTGGATTCCAATCAATACCGCGATAAAGGTTATAAAGTGTTCCTTCATCGGATAAGTCATATAAGTTCATGTAGGTTACGTTGGCAGGACTTTGTATCGTTTTCTCTTCGCCCCAATTTAAAAAATTGTCAGAATTTGAAATACGGTAGTAATGTGCTTTTTCACTATTATGACGTGCGTAAACGGTTAATACACTGCCATCAGGACGCGCATAAAAAACCGGTGAGTTATGATCATCATGGTCAAATTCAGTTTTTAATGTGGTACGACCGAGTAGTTGCTTTTTATCAAGGTCGTAGACACCTACCGCAGCGTCACCCACACCATTGCCAGCAACGCTACCGATAATTAGTTTACCGTTTTGGATAATGGCGCGGGGATCTTGAAACCAACACCACCCTGCATTATGCATTAACGTTTGAATTGTATTGTGAGCGACGTGTTTTTTTGGTTTTTCATCTTCAAGTAGTTTATACACTTCACTACCGGCTGCTAAAAATGCTCCAACACCATACACTTCAGTGTAATCTGGAAATGAATCTCCAGGAGCTGCGCCTACAGGCTGTACGAAGGCGAGCATGCCTTCAGCGGTGACTGAATTTTGCAGCGCTTGCCATGCTTTCATTAACGCTGGACGGTAAGTGACTTTATCTAAGTAACCTTGGTTGATACCCCATGCAATACCATATGCATAAAACGACGTACCGCTGGTTTCTTTTATTGGGTAACCTTCGGTTCCACCTAATAATCCCATTGACCATGTGCCATCTTCACGTTGGATTTCAATTAAACGTGCCGCCATTTTTTTATACAAATTAATGTAAAAATCGCGCTTTTCCCAAGTAACTGGTAAGTCAGGTATCATCAAAGCTAATCCACCAAATACCCAGCCATTGCCACGAGCCCAAAAAACGTCTTCGCCATTTTTTTCGTGTTTATCAAAGAAACTAGAATCACGCCAAAATAGCTGATCTTTCTCACTCCACAATAGGTCATACGTGGCGTGGTACTCTTGATCCATAAAGTCTAAGTATTTTTCTTCACCGGTAATTTTAGCTAAACGTGCCCATACAGGCGGTGCCATAAATAATGCATCACACCAGCCCCAACGATCATGGGCATGAGTATTTTCGGCAAGCCAATCAAGTGTGCCGGTTTTTGGGTGAGCCAAAATCCAATCAAATTGCTTACGTGTTGGTTCAAGCATTTCTGGTTGATGGAAGTCTTCGTATAAAGACAGATAAAATTGACCTACCGTTTGATCATCGGCGTGATAAGGGCGCTGGTGAAGTTTCCAGTCATTTCGCTGACCAATTTCCATTAAAAAGTTTGTATATTTATCATCATCAGCAATTTTACGCCATTCGTTCATACCCGCGTAAAGGGCACCATGATGCCACTCTAAATCATGATATTGCTCGCGATTCATCCACTGTGGTGGTTTGCGTGGCAGCGCGCGGTATTTACCTTCTTCGTCAAAATGTGCAATTTGCCAGTCTGCTACTTTTTTCGTTAATGACTTTACAGATTCTGCGGTTACTTGTTTGTTTTTATCTTTGGCTAAATAGTTACTCGTATAATCTTGCCATTGTTTGAAGGTTGTTATATCACCCGCTTTTGACCAAGCAAAACCAGCATAATAGGTAATTTCACCCGCTTTATTCGTTTGCGCAACAAGCAGTGCATGCGAACGATCTTTCTTATCACTTTGTTGTAAAATATAGTGAGTGTGGGTAAATTTAGGTAATAGTACAGATGTACCCACTTGGCTACCGTCAATGGTTTCCCACGTTGTTATTGCATCACCTTCAGAGTTTACATGTGCTTGTGCTTTACTATCATGGGTAGTGACACCCACAGCAACTTTAAGTTGAATGGGTTGACCATTGTGCGTAAATTGGCTGTGTACTTTATAAAATTGGCTACCTTTTTCAAGTGTGTAGCGTTTTTTCTCGGTGATGTCTTTATCGTTATACTGGTAAGTGAGCTCAAAAACGACTTTATCAGCGGTTTTTTCTATTATTGAATAATCAGTATACACATTGGGCTGTATCAGTCTGTCGCTTTTATCGGCATTTTCATCCCATAGGGCCATTGAGCCACAGCCTAATGAATTACCAACATGATAAGGGTCGTAACCTTCACCATGATCTTCATGATAAGAGATACCTTCTCGTTCTCCTTTATACCATTTATTAATAATTGGGTAATCAACCCGTTTAAGCCAGCAGTCAGTACCGTTGTTTTCAGCAGAGTCTGTTAAAGCAGGCCCATAAACGCGAAAGGCAACCTTATCATTTTCAAACGCAAAGTCATCCATACGCTCAGGAACAAAGCGTGCTTCTACACTTTTTTGGGGAATTATTGAGGAGCAGCTACTGAGTAATACTAGAGAACTTATAGATGCAATTTTAAGCAGAGTGTTCATCATCACCACTTTATGATTGTTCATTAATTGGCACTGAGGCTAACAACACGAGAGGAAGCTAGGTAGCCTGATTAATGAGTGTCTTTATCTGTGTGCAAAAAAGGGAGTGATAACACTCCCTATAAACGTGGGAACAACTAATTAAGTTTTACCAGAAGCGGTAGTAAATAAACGTAGTGATACCGATGATCCCCGCAGTATGAATGTAATCCCACTTATCTAATCCGGCAGCCACTTCTTTTAAAGTATCTTTGCCGATACTTGAGAAGGTTAAGCCTTTAAGCTGCTCTTCACTGGCGGGTTTAGTGAAAAAACTCACCACAATCATTATCACTACCACCACTACAAACAGTAAAATACAGTAGTAAAGCCAATTCATGTCGGTGATCCACGCAAGCGGTGTACCGCTGATAGCATCTTTGAAAGGCAATAGTACTAATCTGATCATACCTAACACAAACCCAGACACTAAACCGATAAAACCAGCATCAGGAGTAAAACGTTTACTGCATATACCTAGCAAGAACACGGCGGCAATACCTGGGGCTATTAACGATTGAACGCTTTGTAAGTACTCATAAAGTACATCAGCAATTAAGCTCATAATGGGGATCCACAATAAGCCTAAAATAACAATTGCAACGGTTGCTAAGCGGCCAACTTTTAACAGATGCTTTTCGCTCGATTCGGGTTTGAATTTTTTATAGAAATCGATAGTAAATAACGTCGCTGATGAGTTAAATAACGACGCTAACGAGCTCATTAATGCGGCCACTAAACCACCAATTACGATGCCTTTGACGCCGGATGGGAGTAACTCGGCAACCAATGTGGGAAACGCTTGGTCCGCACTGTCATAACTAATAACGCCTTTAACTTTTAGTGCATAGGCAATCATGCCCGGTACTAAAAAGATAAAAATAGGTAATAGCTTTAAGTAACCTGCAAACATAGTACCGCGACGAGCTTCTTTAATGCCTTTCGCCGACAGTACCCGTTGTACAATATATTGGTCTGTACACCAGTACCAAAAACCAATGATAAATGAACCAAATACGATCCCCGGCCACGGAAACTCGGTATCTGAGGCACTGCGAATTAAATGCATGTTCATATCGTTTATGCGTTCAACTTCAGACCACCCGCCGACTTATCCAAACCGACAACTAAGATCACCACAGAGCCAATAATAAGTACTGGCGTTTGTAAAACAGAGGTCCACATGATGGCTTTCATACCCCCGAGTACAGTATAGATACCGGTGATCACTACTAAAGCAATGGCTGAGATCCAGAAGAAATCAATGCCCCAAATGCTTTCAATTCCTAAAATAGTTTTAAACGCGATGCCGCCAGCATAAACAGTCACCGCAACTTTAGTCAGTACATAACTGATCAAGGAAATAACCGATAAAAAAGTGCGTGATTTTGAATTATAGCGGCGCTCTAAAAACTCCGGCATGGTATATACTTTACTGCTCCAGTAAAAAGGCACAAACACCCAACCAAGTAATAAAATAATCCACGATTGCATTTCCCAGTGGGCTAATGCCATTCCCGATTGTGCACCTGCACCAGATAAACCAACGAGGTGTTCTGAGCCAATATTCGAGGCAAAAATTGACGCACCAATAACTAACCAACTCGCATTACGCCCAGCTAAAAAATAATCTGTAGTATCTTCTTCTTTTTGTCTCATCGAGACGACGACAACGGCTAATAACAAGACAAAAAATCCCGCTAACACTAGCCAGTCGAGTGTACTTAATTCGATCATCTTTAATTCCATCTAAGCCCGGAGATCAATCCGGATTATTTGTGAGTATAAAAATATTATAATACAAATGAGGTAAATGAAAGAGATTTGTTAAAAATTAGTAATGCTTTAAATTTTTATGTTTTCAGCAATTACACAGTTCAAACAGCGGAAAAAAGTATTTACAGTAGCATTGTCAAAGATTTGCCTGATGACGCGGTAAGGTTATAGTAGTATCATAGAATAAGTATTTTTAAAGGAACTGTTTATGGCACGCATTGAAAATTTAAATTTGTCGCAACAGGTAACCAATGAGTTAGGTAAAGCCATTATTAATGGTCATTACACTGCTGAAACGGGTTTACCTACTGAAGCAAAATTATGTGAAGAGTATGGCATTAGTCGTACTGCTATTCGTGAAGCAGTAAAAATGCTTGCTGCAAAAGGGCTTATTTCATCGCGCCCGCGCCAAGGCATTCGGGTTGAACCAGCAAACACATGGAATTTATACGACACCAGCGTATTAAAATGGTTGCTTGATAGTAGCCCGACCTTGTATGTGTTAAAAGAATTTTTACAAGTACGCTTAGCTATTGAACCACAAGCAGCGGCACTTGCAGCAAGACGTGCTGATAAAGGCGCAATTGCAGAGATTGCGATTGCAGTTGAAAAAATGCAAGCGGCGGCTGATGCCTCCGATGGCGAAATCCATGAAAGTGATTTAGCTTTTCATACAGCAATTTTGTTTGCCAGCGGTAATCGTTTTTTCTTTCAATTGCGTGATTTTATTTGTACTGCTCTTAACGTTAGTATTCAGCATACAACACCCGCGAAAGGTAATAAAAAAGCCATTGCGGATGAACACTTTAAAGTGTATCAAGCAATTTTAAATGGTGAGCCTGAGCGCGCTAAAAACATGATGACGTATATGATTGACGAAGCTATGTCATTTATTGAAAAAGAAATAGCTGAAAAAGAGTCACAAAACGAATCGAAATAACCATGTTTTGTTAATGAATTATCTTAATACTTAAGGAAATCATGCCAGTCTCAACATCACACACAACAAGTTATCCAAGTCTCGCTGGTAAAAGTGTTTTTATTACCGGCGGTGCAACAGGGATCGGTGAAGTCATGGTAAAGCGCTTTTGTCAGCAGCATGCAAAAGTAACTTTTATTGATATTGCCAAACAGCAAGGTGAGCAATTGTGTAGCCAGTTAGCTGGCCAGTATCGCTTTGATCCGCAGTATATTTACTGTGATCTTCGTGACATTGAACAATTAAAAGCCGCTATTGAAACAACGGGCAAAACACAAGGTGAGATCAGCGTATTGATCAATAATGCGGCTGACGATACTCGCCACGTTGCCGATACCATGAGTGTTGAATACTGGGATGATAAGTTAGCCGTTAATTTACGGCCATGCTTTTTTTCGGCGCAAGCCGTAGCCCCGCAAATGCAGCGAATTGGTGGTGGTAGCATTATCAATATGGGCTCAGTGAGCTGGCGTATTAAGCAAACGGGCATGCCAGCTTACACCACGGCAAAAGCTGGGATCGAAGGACTAACCCGTTCATTAGCTGCGACTTATGGTAAAGATAATATTCGTATTAACACCTTAGTACCTGGCTGGGTGATGACCGAGCGCCAAATAACGCATTGGTTAACTCCAGATATGATTGAAGATGTTAGACATAATCAATGTATAAATGAAACATTACAGGCCGATGATATTGTCAATGCCGCATTATTTTTAGCCGCAGACGACAGTAAAATGATGACCGCACAATCACTTGTTGTTGATGCTGGTTGGACTTAAAATTCAATAAAAAAATTTACCTAACGCCAATGATATTATAATATTAGGATATTCTTGTCTGTAAATTAGTCAAACCTAGTTAAATAAGGTAGAAACGCGTTGCCCGATATCGTATTAGTTTATTTTATATTAATAATAGGCGCATGCTTGCAATGCGTGATTGGGTTTGGTCTTGGCTTATTGTGCGCACCTATTTTATACTGGCTTATGCCAGAGTTAGTGCCAGGGCCAATGATTTTAAATGCTTTATTACTCACCTCAATTCTTGCCATAAAGCACCGTGGCGCAATAGATCTAAAGCAAACCGGCTATTCAATTTTTGGTGGCGCCGTCGGAGTGTTAATTGCTGCAGCGGTAATGTTGCATGTTGATCCCCATCAGTATCGTATTTTACTCGGTTGTTGTTTACTAATTGCAGTTGCGTTATCACTTACAGGTTGGTCGCCTAAGCTTACCTTTATCTCTAATGTACTGGCATCACTAGCATCTGGTTTTATTGGTACCACCACATCCGCAGGCGGCGCACCGATGGGGCTACTCTATCAAGCGCAAAATAAAGATAAAATTAAAGCTAACTTAAGTATTTTCTTCGTGTTTATTAATTTATTTGGGATCACTGCGCTGCTGCTTACGGGCACCGCTGACTCTAATGACTTACTGCTATTTATTGAATGCTTACCCGCTATTTTAATTGGTTGGGGGCTTTCATACTTGTTAAATAATACAATTAATGAACAAGCCACGCGTATTTTAATTATTGTTGTGGCGACTTTTTCAGGGCTGGCACTGATTTTCTTGCAACGTTAAAATAGCGCAATAAACTCACATGCTGTTTTAAGGTAAATAATGGCGATTAACTCGATTAAAATGATCATTCCTTGCCAATGTTTACTTGGCGAAGGGCCATATTACAGCGCATCGCTAAAGTGTTTATTTTGGGTCGATATTTTAGACAAACTACTTTACCGTTTTGATTGCCAGCAACAAACAGTGTGCCGTTACCCGATGGAGCAGGCTATTTGTTGGATCATGGAAACCACCGAACAGCGTTTAATCGCAGGTTTTGAGCGCGGCATTTATTACCTAGATAACAGCACATACCAACCAATCGAGCTGTATCCACTGACTACTCTTGCAGTAAATAATCGTTTAAATGATGCCAAAACCGACCGCAACGGGCATGTGTTTTTTGGTACGATGGATAAACATGAACAACACAATACTGGGGCGTTGTATCGCTTTGGTCAGCAACAAACGCCAACCATTGTTGATAGCAATTATGTGATCAGTAATGGCCCTGCAATAAGTAAAAACGGCCGTATTTTATATTCAACAGAATCATCCACCCGCACTATTTATCAATTTGATTTAAATGAGCAAGGTGAGCTTAGCAATAAGCGAGTATTTGTAAAATTTGACGAGACAATGGGCTTTCCCGATGGCATGACAGTCGATAACGACAATCACTTGTGGGTCGCGTCTTGGAATGGCCACGGCCTTTATCGTTTTTGTGAAAATGGCTCTATCGTGCATTTTTATCGACTTCCCGCACCTAGGATCACCAGCCTCACTTTTTTTGGCGATGACCTAACAACCATCGCCGTTACCTCCGCCCGTACTGGCCTAGAACCTGAGATACTAAAACAATACCCCTACAGCGGCGCCGTATTTATTTTACAAGCCGATATACAAGGAATAGCAGAAACGCCTGCCCAGCTGTGTTCATAATCAGCCAAGAGGTCTTTTTCAGTGCAATGATAAAATGTTAGTATTCCCACATATATATTTGCATAAATGAGTTGCTATGAAGACAAACACTACTTTTTTACAAAATGTAAAACAACAAACCACAGCAAAACCAAGCTCAGAGTTAGAGCGTCTGTGGCAACGCATAGAAAAGCACACTAAACGTAACGCTAATTTTGATACTAAAAAGCAAGGTTTATTTATTCAGTTTATAGAGCAAGTAGAACCGCACGAACAGCATCAAGCACAAATGATTGCACAGCAGATTTGTCATTTGAGCCAATTTATTCCACGCAAAAGCTTAACCGATGAGCAGCGAAATGAGCTTGTGGATTGGATAAATGCAGATTTAGATTACTTAGCAAGCCATCCGTTTACTGGTCACTTAGATATGGAAACAATATCACACACTTTTAAATTTCATTTAGGTAAGCACAATCAAGAAGCGGTAAACGACATCCCATCGTCAGAGCTTAATGTTTTCAGAACCATGCTGCAGCAAGATTTTCCTGGTTTAGAGTTAACAGATGAACAATTAAAGGAAATTACGCTTGATCCTCAACTGCTCTATAAACACCTAGACGAACAAGGTTTTGGTGATACCCAAGAGCCTGACTCAGAAAGCACAGATGATCCCTTTAATGCCGGCGATGCGCAAAGCGATGATGATGAAGATTGGGATGATTTTTTTGACCAATTTGAGCGGTTTGATCGTGATGAAATTAAACAACAAAGAACCGATGCAAAATTAGAAAAGCTATTTAAAAGCTCACAGCTTAACAAAATGTACAAACGCTTAGCGTCAAAATTACACCCCGATAAAGAGCCAGACCCAACTAAAAAAGCCCAAAAGCACGCGCTAATGCAACAACTAAGCGAAGCACGTAAAGCAAAAGATGGCTTTACCTTATTACAGCTTTATATTACGCATTTTGACGATGATGTGGACTTTGATGAAGAAACCAAAGCAAACCTAGTACCATTACTGCAAAATAAAATAGCCGAGCTAAATGCGCTTCATCGCAGGCAAAAAGAAGGCAACGATGAACATACACTCGTATGGCGTAAATTTAACGGCCGTAGTAAAGCACAGATCAAAGAAAATTTTGCAGATCATATAGCAGCTTTAAATAATGAATGCGATGAAATTACTGAACGCTTAAGCTATTGCACAACAGTAAAAGTACTCAAAGAAGAACTAAACGATCGGATTTTAGATAAACGCCATATGCCCATGTCATTAGAGGCTGCGTTCGAAAGTATGTTTAACCTTTGATCTAAAACAAGTCATTCAAGCAGAAAAGGAATTCAGCTTGTAATCAATGGTTTTTCTGATAACTTGGAATAACAATAAAAAATAATAGTGCAGGGAACGCATGGTTGAAACAACCGATCAAAATAGCCAGCCACTTAACTACAATATCCAACAACGGTTTCATTTTATAGAGCTCATTATTCAATGGGAAGGACGCCTGACAACCAATCATTTACAGCAACATTTTGGTATAAGCCGCTCTAATGCATCCCAGCTAATTCAAGATTATTTAGCGCTCAACCCACACAGTTTAATTTACAACAACTCGCTAAAAGGGTATCAAGCAAGCGATAATTTTATACCCAAGTTTAAGCAGCTGGATCTAACCAATTACTTAAAAACCACACAAGCGAGTATGCAAGATCAAAGTAAGTATCTTACATGGCTAAACTCACCACTTGCACCCATACAACCAGATAAAGTAAGAGGCGTTTTACAAGCGCTGAAACAAAAGTTACGTGTTGATGTTGGTTATGCATCCATTGCTAGCCCAGAATTCGAATCAAGAATTATCAGCCCACATAATTTAGTGTTTGATGGTACTCGTTGGCATGTTCGAGCCTACTGTGAAAAAAACCAAGACTTTCGAGATTTTGTATTAACCCGTTTTAGTGGCGAATATGAATTTGAAGGCGCCGCCCAATTTGACCAAAAACACGACACATTATGGCAAACTCACCTCAACGTAATAATAGAACCTGATCCGCGTTTAGCCCAAAACAAAGCGCGTATTATTGCGCTCGATCACCAAATGCAATTGCAGCCCAATGGCCGATATCAGCGCACTCTAAAAATACGAGCAGCTTTATTACTTTACCTTTTAAAACAATTAGGTGTTGTTAGTT
This sequence comes from Pseudoalteromonas sp. SG41-5, assembly GCF_014164495.1. Lineage (NCBI taxonomy): Bacteria > Pseudomonadati > Pseudomonadota > Gammaproteobacteria > Alteromonadales > Pseudoalteromonadaceae > Pseudoalteromonas > Pseudoalteromonas sp. SG41-5. The sequence continues at coordinate 29,136 of NZ_JACJFH010000055.1, forward strand.
ATCACGTTAATCCTGAAGCGCAACAAATCATATTAAGTCCTGAATGCTTAGCCCAGTTACAGCCTTATTTACCTCGTTGATTTAAATCAACTGACTATAAAATAACGAATAAAAGAATATGTACAACTAAGCGACAGGTGATAAATGTACAGTGTTGTTGAATTAACCTAGTAAGCGTAGGGTTTGATAAAACCCGTTAAGGAATAGAGTGATGTCGATACCAAGTTATTTTAAATATTGGGGAAAAGCGAAAAAAGATCCGTTACAAAGTGGCGCTGATTATCATTTATTACCTTATCATTGTTTGGATGTGGCAGCGGTTGCTGACATTTGGTTAACTGAATCTCGCACTTTGCTAAAGCAATAATATTGTTTTATGTTCTACTGCATGATTTGGGAAAATTTGATGCTCGATTTCAAAACTATGTAGAAGAAATAAGAGTTCAGTTACAAGGCGAAGAGTTTGAGGTTGAGCCTGAAAAATACGCACATGGCTCGCATGGTTATCTTCACTTTATGAAGTCTTACGGCCATAACGAGGCAATGAAAGCTGTAGCCGGTCATCATGGTTATTGTGATACATCGATTGACCGTAATTTAGCTGAACCTGACGCTGATGAAGAATTAGTTGAGTTAGATAAAGTTGCACGAAAAGAATGGATTGAATTTTGTTTGGCTTGGACAGGTTTAACAGAAATTCCAGATATCGGCGATATTCCAATGTTAGCTGGTTTATGCAGTGTTGCCGATTGGATTGGTTCTTCAATCACTAGTTTTAAAACTAAAGTTGAGGATTTAAATGAATATTATCAGTGCACTTTACCACGAGCTAAACAAGCGTTAATTGAAGCGGGTGTATTAAATAAGTTAAATGGTGCAGGTTTTGAATATTTATTCTCACCATACCAACCTCGCGGTATACAAACCCTATTGAATGATATGCCATTAGAAACAGGTTTAACTATTGTTGAATCTGATACTGGCTCAGGAAAAACAGAATTTGCATTAGCTTATGCATCTATGTTGATAGAGAAAAATTTAGCAGATGGAATTGTTTTTGGTTTACCCACTCAAGCAACCGCTAATGGTTTATTTGAACGCATAGGTGAAGCTGCTAGTAAGTTATTTCCAGATAGCACACTTACATTGGCGCATAGTAAATCTAAATACTTAATACCAGATGAAAATGGATTTTTACATCAATCAAGCAAAAGAGCTTTTTTAGGTTCTTTGTCAGTTGCAACCGTTGATCAAATATTAATGGGGGTGTTGGGTATTAAGCACCAGTTTATCCGTTCATTTGGTACTAGAAAGTCGGTCCTTATTTTAGATGAAATCCATAGTTTCGATGCTTATATGTACGCTTTAATAGAACGTGTGTTACAAGGGCAACATCAAGCGTATTCTAGTGTCATATTACTTTCTGCAACTTTGCCTTTGTCATTAAAAACTAAATTGGTTAAGCCGTACTCAGGTAAAGTCAGCAGTATTGAGTATCCACTGGTCACTCATGTTGGTATGGATGGAAAAACCCAAGAAATTGATTTGAAACAACCCATAGCACGAAAAAAAGTTTATTTAGAAAATTGGCTGTCCAATGACTTATTGCCAACTGCAGAACAACAACAAAGCTTAATTGAACACGCAAAAAATGGTGCAGTTATCGGTGTTATTTGTAATACCGTGCATGATGCACAAAATTTATATCAACAGTTAAAATCTCAAATTAATACCGAAGATGAACCATTAGAAATAGATTTATTACATGCCCGTTATACCTTTTCAGATAGAGCCAGAATAGAAAAGCAAATTTTAGATATTTATGGTAAACATGCTGGCCGTCAAGGCCGTATTTTAGTTGCGACGCAAGTGGTAGAACAATCCCTTGATTTAGATTTTGATCTTTTGGTGAGTCAAATAGCCCCCATTGAATTTTTAATGCAGCGTATGGGCAGACTATGGCGTCACGACCGTATAAATACAGAGTTAAGCCCTCGCAGTACACGTATAAAACAACCTACTTTTATTACCTTACTCCCAGATCAACCAATATCTAGTTGGAAAACGCATTATCAAGGTAGTGGTTTTGTTTACCGTAATATCCGCGTTTTATATCGTACAAATCAATACCTGAATAAAAACTCTAAGCTTACTTTTCCAGATTGTTACCGTGACGCTATCGAGTATGTTCACAATGAACAAGCATATACGGAAGAACCAGAAGAGTTACTCTCCTTATTTGAAAGTTATCAACAAGAACAAGATGGTTCTGCTTATACCGCCAAAATGTATAGCGTTCTCGATTCAAAACCATTAAATGATGTTGACCCACGCTGCGCTTTATTAACCCGTGAAGGTGAAATGACCGCAACCGTTGTATTGCTTAACGAACAAGGTGAATTATGGCATGGCGGTGATTATCAAGAGCAACAAGACAGAGAGTTAAGTACTGTAGCAATTGCAAAAAAACATGCAAAAGGCAAACAGGATCCTGATTTATATTGTGTAAAAGCGATTGTTAATCATGACATTAATTACAGTGAATTAGGGGTATTTTTGCCTCTAAAGAATGAATAATAAGATTAAATATTCTAGGGAGAAGGTATGTACATATCCATAGTTGCACTAAAAGCGACCGACAGTTATGAACAGCATCAGGCTATTTGGAGTTTGTTTCCCAATACCCCTGAACGTCGGCGAGATCATTTATTTCGAGTAGAAAATACGTAAGCGTATAGCTAACGACACCTAGCTTTGCTTAATGTTCCAAGGTAGCAGTGGCTCAAGGTTATCTGGCTGCTCAGCAAGGCGCTGTAAGCAAGTAGAGATATAGTCATGCACCACAAGGT
>NZ_JACJFH010000056.1:0-31922 GCF_014164495.1 Pseudoalteromonas sp. SG41-5
GCCATTCCGGCATCGGGTGGTGGCTATAGTTTTGCGCGTCAGGCAATGGGCCCTGCTGGTGGTTATTTGACCGGCTTGGCCGTGTTAATCGAGTATGCATTAGCACCCGCTGCGATTGTTATTTTTATTGGCTCGGCGGTCGAAGCGCTACTGGGTTTTAATGGTCCTTGGGTGTATGCGCTGTTCTATATTGTGTTTATCAGTATTCATTTAGCGGGAGTGGGTGAAGCATTAAAAGTGATGATGGTGATAAGTGGCTTAGCGGTTTTTGCCATTATAGCCACTGCGATCGCATTATTTACATATTTTGATGTGTCGCGATTGTTTGATATTGCCATCACCGATGCTGCTGGAGCCTCCGAGTTTTTGCCCTTTGGTTGGTATGGCGTGTGGGCTGCATTGCCGTTTGCAATGTGGTTATTTTTAGCCGTTGAAGGCGTACCATTAGCGGCAGAAGAAGCCAAAGAACCAGCTAAAGACGTGCCAAAAGGAATTATAGGTGCAATGTTGTTTTTATTGTTTACTGCTTTGTTAGTCGTAGTATTGATCCCTGGTGCCGGTGGTGCCAGCGCAATGGGGTCTAGTGCCGTGCCGTTAGTTGATGCGCTAAACGTAACAGGGAATGCAAGCTTAGCAACACTCGTTAATATATTAGGTTTAGCGGGTTTAGTGGCGTCGTTTTTCTCGATTATCTATGGGTATAGTCGGTTAGTGTTTGCGCTCTCTAGAGCGGGCTACTTTCCAAAAAGTTTGTCGGTTACAACTTCACGAAAAGTGCCGGCACGTGCCTTAATTGTGCCGGGTATTTTTGGTTTCTTAGCATCATTAAGTGGTGAAGGTGATTTAATGCTGGCGATGGCCGTGGTAGGCGCTACGGTTTCGTATGCATTGATGGCATTGAGCCATATTTTACTGCGTATTAAACAGCCTGAACTCGCACGACCTTATAAAACGCCAGGTGGCATGATAACCTCAGCAATTGCGCTGGTCTTATCTTTGGTGGCTTTAACTGGGGTATACGCGTTTGATCCTCGTGCATTCTTGTTTACTGTGGTGCTATTTGTGATCGGAGCGATTTATTACTTTGCATACAGTAGTAAGCACTTAGTCGCACACAGTGCCGATGAAGAGTTTGCATGTTGGCTGAAGCTGAAGCCGCTTTAAGTGCAAAATAGTGATAGTTTAATGTTACCAATAGGCCGTTAGCACGGCCTATTAATAATGCAATTAACCAAGGCGGGTCACGTTTATTTTTATACGCCCAGCATTAGCGCCATAAAAACGCACCAAATCATTTGCAAAAGGCGTAAATTCTCCTGAGTGAGTCATTTTAAATTCACCCCCATCGGCAATCTCAAAAGCATCATTATCGCTATGGGCAATAGCACCAATTAAGGCAAACCAGTTTGCATGTGGTAAACGACGAAAGGGTTCGAGCAATGCCATGGGGATCTCTTTTACACCCAACTGTAGGTTATCTCGGTGCCAACCTTGTGGCCCACATTTTACGCCATCGTCATACCAAAGTTGTTCTGGGTAAGGGCTAAAGCGATAAGTAGCTCCTTGTTCAAGCATTAGTCCTGTTGCATTGTATTGCTCTGCGGCATAAACCAACACATCTTGGCTTTGGCCAATTTGTAACACTGACATGTTTTGATTTTTTAAAGCTATATGGGCAGACAAACCGTTAAAACTAAGCGTAGTTTGATCTGCATACCGCAGTTGATAACTAAGGTTTTTTAAAGACTCGGGACGATAACTGGTTAATTGATTGATACGTGTAGCAACACTGTGGTGGATAATGGGTAACAGCTTACTTTGTTCGTCATCAACCAGCACGGTACATTCACGATCAATCAGTTTAAATAAAGGATTAAAACAAAAATAATTCTGTTGATGGCTTAACGCGAGAGGATCTGGGGTGATGGTCATATCATCTTGGGCGATAAAACTGTTTTGATCCGCAGGAAATAACGATGAATACTCGATTGCTTGACTAGTTAAAAAGGATAAAGCCACAGGCAGTTCAAGTAACCACTCCATTGCAAAGCGTAAGCAAATATCCGCCAGCCCATCTCGATAATAGCCACCACCGATATCGGAATGTGCGCCTGCAAACCATATTTCATGTATATTGTTTTGATGATTTATAAGGGTAGGCTCAAAAGCTCGACGCTTTTCATCCAGTGCCACACAATGCAGAGCCTGATTTATGTTGGTCGCTAAAGTATGGTTTTCAAAAATAACATGCTCAGCGCCTCGGGTGGCCTTGGTGACTTTGGATAAACCAATGGATGCCACAGTATCAAATACGCATAAATAAACGTTATTATCTATGAGCGGCTCTAAGCACTTTGCAAAACGTCGTGCTAACGCAGCGCCGCGACTAAAGCCAGTGAGTAACAATGTATCGCCAGTTTTGTAGTAGCGCTTAAAATCATTTATAGCATGATTTAAAATACTGGCAACATCGTCATCGCGTGGTGCGAAAGATTGATTGAGGAATCGCTTTAAACGACTTCCTTGAGTTCCAATACCTTGGTAATAGAAGCTAAGTTGATTAGTAAAAGGAGTAACGGGCTCGTTATTTAATTGGCCACCCATTAATAAATGAAGTTTGAGAATATTCGAAATGCTTGCATCTTCCTTAAAATGCGCAGAGCTGAACTGCTCAGCATCACGTGGCTCACTACCTGTGCCATCAAAGTTGAAAATCAGCGTTTTCGCGGTCATAGCATCATTCCTTTATGTGGTTTTTTATAACTTACAGGTAAATTATTTAAATTTGAAGACAATCCACTCAAATATGCAATAAGGATTTTTTGTTATTAATTTTAGGCAATACTTTTTTATAGATTGAAAATAATATAGTCAAATGTAGTCTAAGCTTAAACAGTTGAAGCTCTGGTTTAGTAACAAAGTTCAAGTTGCCATTAAGCCTTAGGTTAAATAGTTAAGTTACGCAGATTTGCCTAGAGCAAATGTATTATTGTGTATCTTTAGATAGGCATGATAAAAGGTATCGTGTTGCTATGACTAAATTTTTTATTATTTTGCTGTTATGCATACAAAGTACTGCTGCGCTTTCTAATTCAATAACACAGCCTTTAGTAGGATCTCATAATGAATGGCCTCCCTACATATTTGCTGATGGAACGGGTATGACTACTGAGCTTGTACGTGCTGCATTTTTTAGCCAGAATATTGCATTCGATATTAAAATAGCGCCATTTAGTCGTGCAATGCGAATGTTAGAAAATAATGAAATAGATTTGATCCCTGCATTATGGTGGACAGAAAATCGTGCTAAAACAATTTTGTTCAGCCAGCCCTACTTTACTAATGAACTTAGCATAATTAGTAATACTAAGTCGCAGCTTGATTATCAAGGCCCTCACAGCCTAGAAAGCTTAACAATCAGTACAATCAGAGGTTATGGATATCATGAGTATTTATAGTCTATTGATAGGCTTACAATCGTTCCTTTGCTTAATGTCCATAGTTGTCTTGAGCATGTAAAAAAGCATCGCGCTGATATTGCTCTGGTTGATAAATATGCAGCATGGTTTGAAATGAAAAAAAATGGTTACTCAACAGAGCTAACAATTTGGCAACCAGCTTTAATTAAGCACCCTCTTCATATAGGGATCAGTAAAGAGCATCCCGATGCTGAATATATAATAACCTCCTTCAACAAAGGGCTAGAGCAAATAAAGCGCTCAGGTGAATATGATGAAATATTAGCCCGTTACGAACATCTAGCCTCAGCACAGCCAGAGTAACTAATAAAAAAAATAAAGACACCCACTTTAAAAAAAATAAAAACACCCACCTAATAAATGGCGATTGTAGTAATTCAAACTTAAATGACACCCATAATAATGACTATATTTGCAGTATTACCATGAGGAACTAGTATTTTATAGGGACGTGATATCTGAGATATTTATGGCTACTGCAAGAAATCGACAAATCAGTTTAACGGACACTCGTTACTATCATTGTATATCACGATGTGTAAGACGTGCCTATTTGTGTGGTGTGGATGAATATACGGGTCAATGTTATGAACACCGCAGAAAATGGGTTGAAGATAAGCTAATGAGTTTGGCATCTCTCTTTTTTATAGATGTGTGCGCTTATGCAGTAATGAGTAATCATACTCATATTGTAGTGTACGTAGATAGTAAAAAGGCGGAAAGAGTAAATGATAGAGCAGTTGCAATTCGCTGGCATAAAGCCTTTAAAGGTTCTGAATTAACACGACGTTTTGCTAAAGGTGAAAAGCTAGCATCTTTTGAGATGAAAATAGTTACAGATAGTATTGCGCAATATCGTTCAAGGTTAATGGATATTAGCTGGTTCATGCGCTCTTTAAATGAATATATAGCGCGAAAAGCAAATAAAGAAGATGACTGTAAGGGGCGATTTTGGGAGGGACGGTTCAAATCCAAGCGTTACTTGATGAAGCCGCATTATTAGCATGTATGGCGTATGTTGATTTAAACCCAGTTCGCGCAGGTATTGCTGACAAACCAGAAAATTCAGATTTCACGAGTGTCAAAAAGCGTATTATTTCGGTCGCAGCAGGGAAACAGCCCAAATCATTACAACATTTTTCAGGGATGGCAACACAGCATATGGTGAAAGGTTTACCTTTTGAGCTAACTTCCTACCTTTCTCTTGTTGATGCGACAGGGCGCTGTATTCGTCCTGATAAAATAGGTTATATAGCCGCCGATCTAACCCCTTTGCTTGAAAGGTTGCAAATAACCCCCGAAAACTGGTTGAAAGTTACCAGCAAATTTACCACCGTTTTTCACGGTGCTGTTGGAAGACCTGAGTCGTTAAATATGTTTTGTGAACATCAACACTTTAAGCGACGAACGAATCTAACGAATTGCGAAAAATTACTAGCGTGATAACGTAGCCAACCAATAATACATAACTTATTAATTCAGATTTTTTTGACGCCTAAAAATGCAAACGCCTGATATTTATCTGCCATTTGTATAAAAGTCCTTTTTGAAAATAACTACGGTTTTTAATTGTTTCGTTTATTGCCCTAACCTGGATGTTTGCAATTTCATTCTTATTTTGAATGGGTGTCATTGCAATTTTTAGATGGGTGTCTTTTTTATTTACCTTCAATCCATTGCTTTAAAATGTAAGTTTGCATTTTTTTAGATATATATGGATGGGTGTATGGATGGGTGTCAATTTTAATTTTAATGGGTATCATTATAATTTCTAGATGGGTGTCATTTTTTATTTTATTTCTAGGTGTGTAAGTGAAGCGGCGGCTCCACTTACTCTTGTTAGTTGCTTAATGTAATTTCATCTTTGGCCTAACGACCCGGAGCACTTTTTCGCTGATCCATAATGCAAAGGTTTTGGCGCTGCCGTGGATAGCGCGTTGATGCATGCGATAGAGCGAAATATACATAAAGCGGGCTATCTTGCCTTCAATAAAAAAGCTATTACTAGTGAGGTTGCCCATTAAGCTCCCCACGGTACTGTAGCGTGACAAATTGACGAGCGAACCATGATCGCTGTATTCAAAGCCAGTTAACGGCTGTTGGCGCAGTGTCGCAATTAGGTTTTTTTCAACACATTGTGCCATTTGATGGGCTGATTGCGCACGGGGCGGTACTAATTTGCCATCTTTTTGTGTAAACGCGCAACAGTCACCTAATACAAAAATGGTGTCATCGCTATTACTTTGCAAATAGTCGTTCACCATGATTTGGTTATTACGAGTTAGTTCAAAAATCCCGAGATCTTTTATAAAATCGGGGGCTTTTACACCCGCTGCCCATACCATAATGTCGGCATCGATCTGTTCATCATCTTTAGTGATGAATCCTTGATTTGTTGCCTGCTTTACTTGGGTGTTTTCTCGAACGTTAACACCAAGCTTTAGTAGCTCTCTTTTCGCTGAGTTTGCTATACGCTCTGGTAGGGCGGGTAAAATACGCGGGCCTGCTTCGATTAAGTGAATGTGTAAGCGCTTTGCCGACATATTTGTCAAACCATAAAGTTTTAATAAGTCAGAAACATGATACAGCTCAGCTGAGAGTTCAACGCCTGTTGCGCCACCGCCAACAATGGCAATATTTAATGCATGCTGTGGGTCGTCGTCTTGATGTAGCCGAGTAAAGTTATCGAGTAGCGCGTGCTGAAAGCGTTCCGCTTGTTGGTTTGAATCAAGATAAAAACAATGTTCTTTAATACCGGGTGTATTGAAGTCGTTACTGACGCTGCCGATGGCAATCACCAAGTAGTCATAATGAACGGTGCGTTGTGGTAAAATTTGATGGCCAAGTTCGTCATTAAAGGCACTGAGTGTGATGGTTTTATTAGCGTTATCAAGGTTGCAAAAAGTGCCAAGTTGAAAGTTATAATGATGTTTTGCTGCGTGTGCTGAGTAAACTACCCCATCTAAATCGGCATCTATAGAACCCGTTGCCACTTCGTGCAGCAAAGGTTTCCAAATATGGGTGCGATTTTTATCAATTAATAGAATGTCGGCGTGTTTTTTCTTCCCTAGTTTATGCCCTAATTGCGTTGCGAGCTCAAGGCCGCCGGCACCGCCACCGATGATCACGATTTTAGGATGTGTGGTTATCATTTCATTGCCCTCAAAAGAATTATACCTAAATGCTCTTATGATGATGAAACGTATAGAACACTTAGGTATTGAGCTGAACAAAAATGTTCAAAATACCTTTTCAAGCAACGCATTTATAATGCGCCTTTTCTCACGATTTGTCAGTAAAATTTAATAGGAACAAATAGATAAGCCAAGAAAATAAAGCAAAAAAAAGTTACCATGGCAAACATTGCATTTTCAAACTATGATTTCCTTTATTAGGGAATATGAATAAAGGGAAATATTATGAGCGGATCGATACTTTCTTCACTTGAGCAACACTTTGGGTTTAGTCAATTTCGCCAAGGTCAGCAGCAAACCATAGAGCAACTGCTAAATAACCAATCATCATTGGCAATTTTCCCCACTGGATCTGGTAAGTCATTGTGTTATCAGTTAACTGCATTGCATTTACCTAATCTAACGCTGGTTGTTTCGCCATTACTTGCGCTGATGAAAGACCAAATTGGTTTTTTAAATAACAAGGGAATTTATGCCGCAAGCCTTGATTCAAGCCAAACTACAGAGCAAAGCCACACTGTAATGAGCGATGTGCGTGCCGGTAAAGTGAAAATCTTAATGGTGTCGGTAGAACGTTTTAAAAACGAGCGATTTCGTGAATTTATTAATCAAGTGGCTATTTCAATGCTGGTGGTTGACGAAGCTCACTGTATTTCCGAATGGGGCCATAATTTTAGGCCTGATTATTTAAAACTGCCGCGCTATCGTGATGAGCTCAATATTCCCTTGGTATTATTATTAACGGCCACCGCCACTAAAAAAGTAAAGCGTGATATGAGTGAACGTTTTGCAATTACCCCAGAATGCATTGTACAAACTGGGTTTTATCGGGCTAATTTAGACTTATCGATACTCAGCGTGAAAAGCGCTGATAAAGCAAGTACATTGGCTAATATTGTGCGCGAGCAAACGGGCCCAGGGATTGTTTATGTGACCTTACAACATAGTGCAGAGCAAGTCGCTGAAGCGCTTAGCCGCCAGGGCTTACACGCTGTGGCTTATCATGCTGGGCTTGAAGATACCCTGCGTTATGGTATCCAAGATGATTTTATGGCGGGTAAAATTAATGTCGTAGTGGCCACGATTGCGTTTGGTATGGGGGTTGATAAATCAGATATCCGTTTTGTTATTCATTATGATTTACCAAAGTCGATTGAAAACTACAGCCAAGAAATTGGTCGTGCAGGGAGAGACGGACAACTATCGCAGTGTTTTACATTGGCTAATTTAGATGGCTTAAACACGGTTGAAAACTTTGTTTATGGCGATACCCCAGAGCTTAGCGGTATTGAGCATGTGATCAACGATATTCGCCAACACCAAAGCGATCACTCAAAAGAAAGTCAACAGTGGGAAATGCAAGAATACAGCCTTTCAAGTGATAGTAATATTCGCCAATTAGCGCTTAAAACCTTGTTAGTACAATTGGAAATGCAAGGTGCAATAACACCACTTTATGCTTATTACGCCGACTTTAAATATAAGTTTTTGGTTGATAAAGCCGCTTTACTTGGTCACTTTGATGCTGATAGACAAGCATTTTTACAGTTAATATTTAACCATACCCAGTTTAAAAAAATCTGGGGCACACTAAATTTTGACACGCTTACCCAAGCCGCTCAGGTGGATCGCAAACGCGTTGTTGCAGCGCTTGATTATTTAGCAGAGAAGAATTTAATAGCACTTGAAACAAAGCGAATCACCCAAGTCTATCAAGTACATAATGAGGTAATTAATAACCCTGAGCTGGCTAAGCAATTACACAGCTATTTTGTTGATAAAGAGCAAGCTGAAATTAAGCGTATTGCGGCACTTATTCGCTTTTTCGAGCTTAAAACATGTTTGAGCTATAACCTTGCTCGTTATTTTGACGACCATCAAGCGCCACAGCAATGCGGCCATTGCTCAGTATGTAGAGGCCAAGCTGTAACACTTGAATATTCACTCGCTCATAGCTTTGCTAACGATGCTGTAATTTATCAAAAGGTTGATGAGTTACTTAGTCACCTCGCCAGTAAAGGTATACATAATATAGGTATTGAAACCCAATGCCGCTTTTTAGCGGGAATGAGCGTACCGTTATTTGCGCGTAACAAAGTGCGTCAACTCAGTGGTTTTGGTTTGTGTGAGCAGCAGCGTTACAGCGAAATAAAAGCGAAACTACTGGCGCGTTAGTTTTGCTCGTGTATGCTAAGCGGCTAACATTATTTTAGTAAGCCGCTATGCCTCAAACCGTTATCCCCATCGACAATATAATTCCTATTGAAACAGTTACTAACGCCCCTGAGCCGGTTACCTGTGCTAACTGCCAAGCATGTTGTTGTCAGTTAGAAGTGCGTATTGTGACCGACACCGGTGTGCCATTTCATTATATTGAGTATGATAAATGGGGCAGCGAAGTGATGAAACGCGCCGATGATGGTTGGTGCCAAGCACTCGACCGCAATACCTTAATGTGTTCAATCTACGAAAACCGCCCGTTAGTATGCCGCGAATTTGAAATGGCATCGGACGAGTGCATCACCGAGCGTGACCTTGCAGGGATCTGATGGTTGCTTTAGCAGTAGAACACTAAATGATTGAATCATAATCACTATTCGGCTATGGTTGGTAACTCAACAATAACATTAAACAATCATGCATAAAATAATCACTATTGTGTCAGTTACTTTTCTTAGCTTTATTATATGGGTCATATATCAAGCTAATACGGGGCAACATAGTATTTTCTTTGAGCTTGTTAGAAGTATCCCTTATGGCGATAAAGTAGGGCACTTTTGTTTATTTGGTTTGCTTACTCTAGGTGCTAATTTTGCGTTTAAGCTAAAATCATATTCAGTATTGTCATGCAATTTGTATATTGGTTCGAGCGTCGTGTTTCTATTCGTTTTATTGGAAGAGCTAAGCCAATACTTCATACCTAGTAGAACCTTAGACATCGCTGATCTACTTGCTGATGCTTTTGGTATCCTCACTTTTAGTTTGATAACCAAGCTGATAAATAAAGGTTCGCGATGACGAGTTTTGTTAGCTTACATTAGTTGATTACTGCAAATGAACAGCTTTTTCTCCTGCATAGCAAGCGCTGGTTTGAAAGTTTTTTTGTCGTTAGTTTATTAATGTATCGATAGTTAAATTTTATTCAATTCAATTCAGAACCATTAACCAACCTCATATTCGTTATGCAAGCTCTTAAACCATCATGGTTAATTTTTGGCTGTATTCCATAAATTAACAATGGGTGTCTTTGTTATTTTCCAATCAATTTTTAGTTTACACATTACGAAATTAAGATTGGTGTCTGTGTTATTATCTTTATGCAAGCTCTTAAACCATCATGGTTAATTTTTGGCTGTATTCCATAAATTAACAGTGGATGTCTTTGTTATTTTCCAATCAATTTTTAGTCTACATATTACGAAATTAAGATGGGTGTCTGCGTTATTATCTGTGTTTTTAACCTATGAAAATCGTCTGTTAGTATGTGGCGAATTTTAAATGGCATCAGGTGAGTAAACCACTGAGCGAGCATTAGCTGGGATTTAGTTTGAGATTCTCCCAGCTCTGCTATTTAGCCAATCGATAATTGTGCGCTTGGATACCTTAGTTTCCTACTGCGAGGACTCGCTAAAAAGTAGGCAATGGTTAAGGGACCAATCCTTCCCATAAACATTAAAAACATAATGATAAATTCGCCCAGCGGAGAAAGAGAAGCAGTTAAACCCCGCGACAATCCTACAGTGCCAAGTGCAGACACAGCCTCAAAGGCGACATCTAAAAAAGGCGCATCTTCAACAATCAGTAAAGTAAAAATAGCCAGCCATGTTATACCCGCTGAAACAAGGGTTAAAGCCAGTGCTTTATAAACAGATTCTTTGTCGATTTCTCGGCGTAACACAGTAACGCCTTTATCGCGGCGTAAGTAGCTGTAAGTTGCTAAAATCAACACCACAAAAGTCACTACTTTTATACCACTTGCGGTACTGAGTGAGCCTCCACCAATAAACATTAACATCATTGTTAATGCGGTACTGGCATTTCTCAGCTCTTCTATAGCAATGGTATTAAATCCAGCCGTACGCGGTGTTACGGCTTGAAACCAAGCAGCTAGCCATTTACCGACTTCTGACAAGGGTTGCAGTGTTTTTGGATTGTCATATTCAATAACGTAAATCAGTACCAGCGCTACAATATTGATGATAACCGTGCTGATCAGCATTAACTTACTATAGGTGCTAAGGGCTGCCCAACGTTTTGATTTATAAACATCCATGAGTACGGTAAAACCTAGGCCACCGATAATAAACAAACCAGTAATGGTAAGATTGATCACAGGATCGTCAACATACTGCATTAGGCTGTTGGGGCTAAGCGCAAATCCCGCATTATTAAATGCACTAATGGTATAAAACAACGCATGGAAAAAGCTGGTTTGTAAGCCCAGCTCAGGGAGCCAGTACAGCGTTAAAATAACAACACCGAGTGACTCAACAATGATGGCAAAAAGCAACACTGATTTTGCCGTACTCAAAAGTGTTGATGTATCTGTTTGATTAAAAGCTGCTTTAGTTACTGTTTTTTGAATAAAGCCAACTTTGTTACCCAATGCCAGCAAGGTTACCACTGCAAATGTCATCAAACCCAAGCCACCAAGTTGAATTAATAGCGCGATCACCCCTTGGCCAAAAGGGGTAAATGCGGAGCCTGTGTCTACCACAACTAATCCGGTGACGGTTACCGCCGATGTTGCAGTAAAGGCACTTTGTATCCACGAAATAGGTTCATTGGTGGCAAAAGGCAGCTTTAATGCTAAAGCCCCTAGTGCGATTAATATCAAAAAGCTGCAGCATAAAATAAGCGGCGGTGCAGCATTGATTTTTTTATGCCCACTGACTTTGCGCTCAATAGGCGTTTTGAGAGGGTGCCATAAAACCATGGTTATAACAGCCTTGGAGCTAGATAGTTTAATTCGACTCGGCTACCTGATAGCAGTAAGGTGTCGTGGGTATGTAACTCAAAGTCGTCATCAAGCTTGACAAACGTTTGCTTGGCGCGCTTTACCAATAGAGGGTCTACAGTGCCTTTTATTTCTCTGAGTAGATGCCCTAGTTTTGTTTTATGTAGGTGAGCTTTTATACTTACTTCAACAACGTATAAGCCATTGCCTAATGAAATATAGTCGTTCACTATCGGGTAATTAAGCGCTTGTGCAACGCGCACACCCATTTCTTCTTCTGGGTGAATAATACGCGAGACACCCAACTTTGATATAATCGTATGATGCGCTTTGGTGCTGGCTTTAACCCATATTTGTTTAACCGCTAAATTTTTTAGTGCTAAGGTACACAATATGCTGGACTGCATATCTTCACCAATTGCGACTAAGACCGCTTCACTATTTGCTAAATCGAGCTCCTTTAACGCCGCTTCATCTGTTGAATCGCATACCACTGTCTCTGATAAGTGCTCAACATACTTTTCGGCGAGTTTTGGGTTGCTATCAACGCCAGTCACTGTGTGTCCTAAATGGATCAACTCCAAGCTTGCTGCAATGCCAAAGCGGCCTAAACCGATAACTGTAAAATGTGCCATAGTATTCCTTCGTTATTTTTTCCAAAAGCTATGAGTAAAAAGTGCAAAAACAGTAAAATATTCTAACCGACCCACGATCATAGCGACCGAGAGTATCCAAATACCGGTGTCTGAAACGGGTTGAAAGTTAGCGCCAACTTCACCAAATCCAGGGCCAAGTACATTGACGCATGCAGCTACTGCAGTAAATGCGCTCCAAAAATCCAGACCCGTTGCCATAAGCAACATTGTAAACAGTAAGCTTGAACCAACAGCAAAGGTCATAAATGCCATAATTGCATGGCGTACATCTTCTTTAACGGGCGATCCTTGATACTTCAGTGTAAATATCGCTCTTGGGTGAAGCAGCTGTTTAATATTGTTATTAATCATTTTGCCAACAATAATGTTACGAATTATTTTATTTCCGCCAGCCGTTGAACCTGCACAACCACCAAGATAGCCGGCAATAACCAGTAAAAACCCAGCCTCAGCTGGCCAGTCAGTAAAGCTTGCTGCGCCATAACCGGTGCTGGTAATAAAAGAAATAATATGAAATGTAGAGAAACTAAATGCTTCAAGTACATTTGAGTAGCTGTCTTTAAGCAGTAGCATGGTGGTTAAAAGAACCGATAAAAGCACCACTATATAAATAAAATAACGCGTCTCTTCATCATGATAATAACTAGTAATGGCTCTTTTGTGCGCTACTTTGAAGTGCAAGGCAAAGTTAATCGCTCCTGCAAGCATAAATACATTAGCTATCCACAGCAGTAAGTGGCTGTGGTAATACCACATACTGGCATCATGGGTTGAAAAGCCCCCAGTTGAAACCGTGGTAAAGGCATGTGCAATCGCATCGTAAAAACTCATTCCGCCAGCATAATAGGCTAAAGTACAAAGTACGGTGATTGCTAAATAAACGCCCCATAAATAATGAGCGGTACTGGCAACGCGCGGAGTTAATTTTTCGTCTTTAATGGGGCCTGGTGTTTCTGCTTTTAATAATTTCATGCCACCAATATTCAACATAGGTAAAATAGCCACTACAAAAATTACAATGCCTAAACCGCCCATCCATTGTAAGAATTGTCGATACAATAAAAAGCTAGCAGGCATGTTATCGAGCCCGGATAACACCGTTGCGCCAGTGGTGGTTAAGGCGCTGATTGACTCAAATACCGCGTCGCTAAAGTTAACGCCAGTGACGACTAGAATAGGAATGGCGCCTAACACACCGGCTATAATCCACGTTACTGTGGCGTAAATAAGTGCATCTCTGAATGTTGCGGCGGTTAGATCAGTTTTACGTAAATTGATAAGTAGCACTAAAGCGACAGAGATCATCGTTGCGCCAGGAATAAGAAATGCGCTAATAACTCGGTCTTTAAAAATAAATAATGAAAGCGCTGCAAAGACCAGTTGTACCACTCCCATCCAAATAATAGGAAAGGCGAGTAGTCTTAAGGTGATTTTCCAATTTATCATCAATACGCCTTATCAAATACCTATAGCAGGTAACACGCAATCACTAAAGTTGAGTTGAATATACGGGATCAAATAGTAAAGTCAGCGCTGCACTGCAAAGCTTTATAAAGATTTTATAAATGAGATAAAAAACTTTATAAAAACTTTATAGAGGCAATATTGAAAAGGCAGTAACCTATGTAGTTAATTGTCAGAGGAATCGTTAATGAATCAAGTGCAGGGCAAACCAAGCAAATATAAAGCATTTTTTTTGGCGGTGATAATGCCGATCATTGTAGTTATGGCGATTTATCCGTTACGAGATTGGTTTTCGACCACCGACATTGTGATGTTACAGCTGTTATGGGTCGCCTGGGTTGCAGTTCGCAGTAACCGACGCGTTGCAGCCATTACCACCTTGGTCAGTGTAGCGTGTACCGATTGGTTTTATGTTACCCCGTATTTTACTTTTCATATTGAAAATATTGAGTATCTAGTTACTTTTATCGTGATGCTCATTGTGGGACTGATGATCAGCCAGTTAGCGGGCGAATTAAACACTAAGGTGCGAGATGTACAATTACACGCGAGTAATAGTCGAACACTGTATGAGCTGGCTAAAGGATTAAATAGTTTAGACGCACTGGATGAGCAAAAGCAGTACTTTCAGCAGCTTATTAGCGAGCATTTGGCCATTACTTGCCAATTTCAACAAATGCGTCAGCAAGTGGCAGGTGAATTTATGCTATTAAGTGATAAAGAGCAAAGTATGGGGGGGTTTGCTTTTGCAACGTTACTGTCTGAAGGACAAAGGAGCTTCGTAAATACCGCAATTTCATTGTTGTATCAGGTACATGAGAAAACCTTACTGAGGCAGCAGTCGGCGGCAATTTCAGTTCAAGCTGAACTCGAGCGTGCTAAAAATGCATTATTACGCAGTTTATCTCATGACTTGCGCACGCCACTGGCAACTATTATGGGCGCCTCAAGCATGTTGGCCGATGATGAGATCACACTCAGTGAAGCGATAATAAAAGAGCAGGCCGGTAATATTTATGAGCAAAGTAAAATTCTTAATCAGCATTTTGACAAGGTGATGGAGCTTAGCCGAGTAAATAAAATGGGCGAAAACCTGTGCTGGCAAACAATTAACTTGCAAGCTTTGCTAAGCGAAGCAAAAGCACGTAGGCAGCAGCAATTAGCGCATTTTGTGGTAACAACAAATATTGATGCCAATTCGAGCTGCCAAGGCGATGTGACACTGTTAGAAATAGCACTGGCAAATATGCTCGAAAATGCATGGCGTTATGGTGATGGTGAGGTGGTTGTTGAATTTACCCAAAGCCGTTACGAGTCAGCGGTGAGTTATCAATTACTATTGAGCAATAAATTAATTAGCAAGCCACAGGCAAGTGCTGATGAAGGTGTAGGGCTTGGCAGTGTAATTTGTGATGTGGTTGCTAAGTTTCATCAAGGCACATTTTCACTGACGATAGATAACGATACAGAAATGGCCTTGGCAAAATTAATCTGGATAAAAAATAATGACTAAAATCTTAATACTTGAAGATTCTCCGCCGTTGCAAAGCTTTTTAAAAACCTTACTGCAAGCCAGTGGCTATGAGCTGAGTATTTGTGATAAAGGGCTGGATGGTTTTGCACTTTTAAGTGAGCAAAGTTATGACCTTGTATTATTAGATTTAGGGCTTTTGGATATGGATGGTCAAGACTGGCTAGTGGAGTTTAGGCAATGGAGCCAGTTACCGGTATTAGTGCTTTCAGCTCGTGATGGTGAAGTGGAAAAAGTCACTGCGCTTGATAATGGGGCCAATGATTTCCTTACTAAACCTTTTAGCGCCAATGAACTATTAGCGCGTATTCGGGTGTTACTGCGTACTAATAATCAAGTCAGTTTTGCGTTGCAATGTGGCGACATTTGTATTGACCCAAATAAGCATATTGTGCGTGTTGGTGACAATGAGGTTAAGCTGACTAAAAAGGAATATGCAATCTTACTGTTATTATTTCAAAATAAAGATAAGGTACTGACTCATAATGCAATATTAAGCCATATATGGGGAGAGCAATATATAAATCGTCCTGAATATGTGCGTGTGCATGTAGCGCAGCTAAGGCAAAAATTAGAGGCAAATCCCGCAAGCCCAAAGTATTTACTTACTGAGCCTGCGGTAGGATATAGATTAGTAGATTAAAGTATTAAAGCGCTCTTTAGTTCACTTTGAAATAGCTAATGTACTGCTTCAGTGTTTTTGATAACTCAGCCAATGCGACTGCTTCTTGTGCATTGTTTTTTAAGGATAAACTGGTTTCCTTGGACATGTTAGCGATTTCCTCTACACCAGAACTAATTTCTGACACAGTGGCAACTTGCACTGATGTTGAGTCGACAATTTCAAGCACTTTTTCCAAGGAATCATTGGCTTGTTGTTGTATCTCTTGCAGTAGTTGATTGGCTTCATCCATCAATAATAAACCACTTTCTACTTGTGGTACTGTGGTTTCCATCGCAGTGACAGATGCTTGGGTATTATCTTGGATCTGTAAAATCATTTTCTCAATATCACCGGTCGCATCACCTGTACGTTGGGCGAGTTGCCTAACTTCATCAGCTACAACGGCAAAACCACGTCCAGATTCGCCTGCACGAGCGGCTTCAATAGCTGCATTTAGCGCTAGTAAGTTAGTTTGATCTGAAATACTACGTATCACTCTTAATATATCACCAATGTTTTTAACATGATTTTGTAGTATGTTTACTTGTTTGACTGTTGCTTTCACTGTAGTTGATATGCCGCCAATTTCGGTTGCTACTTTTTGCACCGATTGACTACCTTGTTGTGATAATTGTGCGGTAATTTTTGAATTATCTTCAGTTTGTTTTACTGCACTGGCAACTGAGTGAATGCTATGGCTCATATTGGCTAAATTGGTGACGGCAGAGTTAGTTAGCGTAACTTGATTATCTGCGGCATAAAGTGCTTGTTGTGAGCCTGAGGCGACACTTGCTGAATGAGATGAAAGCTCTTGTGAAGAATCAATAATGCTATTGACGATAGCTTTCAATTCTTTTTGCATTACTTGAACTGATGCCATCATACTATTAGGGCTGCAGGAATTTATTTCAGTGGTTAAATCACCTTTAGCGATACGTGCAATTACTTCTGCTGCTTCTTGAGGTTCACCGCCTACTGCATTTTTAATTTTTGAACTAATAATATAGGCAATTACAGCGCCAATAATAACAGCCAGTGCAGTTAATGAAATCATCCATAGCTCAAATGAGCTGGTTATCTCACGTGTTTTATCCGTTAAATTATGATTTGTTTGTTCTTGCAGATTGATGAATTGATTAATGCTGTCCAACCATTCTACAAATGAGGGACGCGCATCGGTTAGTAATAGCATAGTTGCGTGCGTTATATTATTAGCACGTTTAGCGGCGATAATATTTTCCACTAAGGGGAGGGTATGCTCTTCTATCTTATCAATTTTTTTCATTAGGGAGCGCTCGTGATCAGTCATTTGATCAACCAAGCTCGCCATTTTTTCATGCGATATTTGGTAATTGTTATTGAGCTCATTTATTAAGCTAATCGTATCGCTTAAATCACTAGCATTTGTTAATAGCACCACATCCCGTATTGCTATTGCCCTATCATGTACTGCGCCCCTAAAATCAATAGCATAACGCTGCTTAACAGAATTTATATCGTTAATTTCAGTTATATTATTGTCAATTTGACTTACTTGAGATGTGCCAATAATGGTTAATGTGAGCATCATTAATAAGATCACTCCAAAACCAGTGGCGAGGCGCATATTTATGGTCATATGTTTTCCAGTATTATTTGGTGCGATTTTATATTGGCTGATTATAACTCAACGTAATTCGTTAAGTGGAATGACTTACAAAACGAATTTACTTTTCTAATAATCAGTTATGTATCAATAATGTTGAACAATTAATGTGCAGCAGTCAAGTTAATGAGCAACTGCACTTTTGAATTGTAAAGCTTAAAAAAATCTATCTCGATAGACCGAACCGGAATGAGTGCATCGCTTGGCTGTAAAACCACCTTAAACAGCCAAAACGAAAACTAACTTAGTCGTACTTTGCCTCTAACTCGTTAGCGGAGTGAAATTTCTCGTGAGTTTGTAATTGCTCATCGTATTTAACGAGATTTTTAAAATGTGCTAGTTGACCTGCATTTTTAACAATTTCAACAATAAACGACATCATAAAATCAGCACCGGTTAGAGAGTCTCCCACTAAGTAACGTTTACCTTCTAAGCGGTCATTAAAGTAACTAATAACTTTGGCGGTTTCTGCATCGGCATAGCCTTCTAAAAATTGCGTTTTAGCGCCATCTTTTTTCACAAACATTTTTAATAATAGCGGTAAAATTGCTGAGCTTTCAGCGAAGTGCAGCCATTGCTGGTAGTCAATATAGTCTTTACTGTCACGGCTTGGCGCAAACTTACCGTTACCGTATTTACTGATCAAATAGTCGGTGATCGCACCTGATTCAGCAATGATTTGGCCATTGTCCTCAATGACTGGTGATTTGCCCAGTGGATGAATCGCTTTAAGCTCATCAGGAGCTAAAAAGGTTTCACTGTTGCGTTGATAAGCCACAATTTCGTAGTCAACGTCTAGCTCTTCGAGTAACCAAATAATACGTTTAGAGCGGGATTTATTTAAATGGTGTAACTTGATCATAGTTATCCTTAAAAGCGCAGCCGTTGCTGCGCAGGGTAAATTTAAAGCGGTTTATTTACTTGTACTACCGTTTTGCCAAAGTTCTTGCCGTCAATCATATCGTTAAACGCTGATACGGTATTTTCAAAACCTGTTACTAAATGTTCACGGTAATGAATTTTTCCTTCGCTAAGCCATTTTTGCATATCAGTGGCGAACTCATCATAACGATGGCCATAATCATCAAAGATAATAAAGCCTTGCATACGAATGCGCTTAGAGAGAATTTGACCCATTAGAGCCCCCATGCGATCAGGTCCTTGTGGTAACTCAGTCGCATTATATTGCGACACTAAACCACATAATGGTACGCGCGCAGCGGTGTTTAATAGTGGTAATACGGCATCGAAGACTTTTCCGCCCACATTTTCATAATAAACATCAATACCTGCATCACATGCGTCAGCTAACTGTTTGGCAAAGTCATCGCTGCGGTGGTCAATACAAGCATCAAAACCAAGCTTTTCGACTGCGTATTGGCATTTTTCATTGCCGCCTGCCACACCGACTACTTTACAACCTTTGAGTTTAGCAATTTGCCCAACAGTTGCACCTACTGGGCCTGTTGCTGCTGCAACCACCACGGTTTCACCTTCTTTCGGTGCACCAATATCAAGTAGCCCCATATAAGCGGTAAAGCCAGGCATACCCATAATACCTAATGCATACGATGGATTACTTGGCTCTTTGCCTAATGGCATTAATCCTTCGCCATTTGAAATCGCATATTCCTGCCAGCCTGTATAGGCTAGTACCCATTCGCCTTCGCTAAATTTATCGTTTTTAGACGCTTCTACTTGGCACACGGTTGCGCCAACCATGACATCGCCAATTTCTACCGGATCAGCATATGATTTCGCATCACTCATGCGGCCACGCATGTAAGGGTCAAGTGATAAATAAATAGTGCGTAGTAATACTTCACCTTGTTGTAGTTCAGGCATTTGTACGCTTTTAAATTCAAAGTTATCAAGCGTTGGCGCACCATGAGGACGAGACTTTAGAGTAAATTGTTTATTTGAAATAGCTTGCATAATTTTTTCCTTGTCTGATTAAAAGAAGGCTGCATAACGGCTGTAAATCTAAATGCTCAGTCGTTATAGTCTCTGCAGCGGATTAAATGCTTAACCAATGAACTTAGGGCTATGCTTGATAAATTCAACAGCTAGCATAGATAAGTTTATCGCTATACGGAGAATTACTTTTGCAGCTGTGCAACAGCAATTCTGCTTACTGCCATTTGGCAGAATTTTTGTTTTTTCTTACAACTTTGAGAGCGCATGTTGAGTGGTTAACTTGGGTGTTTAACATTATGATAAACATTATTTAAGCTTTAAATCATTTGAAGGTAGTTATGAGCGCCACACAGTCAGCACATCTAAAACAAAGAGAGCTGCCTAACTCTTTTTAATTACGAGAATATAAAAAGCAGGCACCGCAATCAGTGTCTGCTCTTACATTTTAACCCCCCACAATTAAGACGGGGGTTTTATGCTTAATTACGCTTGCGGTTTAATTAAGTATTTTTCACCTGTGGCATGTTTCGAGTAAGCCTCAATTGATTGTAATTGTAAGGCCTCTGGCAATGACACTTCATGGGTGTAATTACTTGCAAAGGTTGTGGTAATTTCATCTGCAATACGTTTACGCATTGCAATTACCATATTAGTACCAAGTTTGCCTAGTGCATTAAATAGTAAGAACCCATTAACACCCCACGCAAAGCCAAAGTTGCGATTTAGCGTAATTGGGCCGCGGTTTAAGGCACCATAAATATAAACTTGCTTGAAAGTGTCAGAGCCATAAACGCTGTATTCTGTAATGTCACGAGTTGCAGCGACTTCCATACAGTTAAGAATGTCACTCGTTAGTTGGCCACCACCAATTGGATCAAACGCAATCGTTGCACCGGTTTCGATAATTGCGGCTGTTAAATCAGCAAGGAACGTATCATTACTTGAGTTAACAACATACTTTGCCCCCATATCACGTAGTAACTTTTCTTGCTCCGGCTTACGTACAATATTGATTAAATCAACACCATCGGCAATACAAATTCGATTTAGGATTTGACCAAGATTAGAGGCCGCTGCGGCATGAATAATCGCTTTATGGCCTTCAGTACGCATTGTTTCAACCATTGCTAATGCAGTAAGTGGGTTAACAAAAGCCGACGCACCTTCTTTAGCCGTCGTTCCTTCTTTTAATTCTAAGCAGCTTTGCACATTTGCGCATATAAATTTGCGATACGTACCACCACCAATTACAGCAACAGTTTTACCCATTAATGCTTGTGCAGCTGGCGATGAGCCTGCGGCCACAACCGTACCTGCGCCTTCATTGCCAACGGGTGTGGCTTTACCAACACGTGTTTTAAGTGATGGCATAAATTGAGCAGGAACATCAGCGGTAATAACTGGGTTTTGCTCAGTACCAGTTTGCTTTGCACTGGACATATCAGCGGCGCTGAATAAAACGCCTAAGTCAGATGGATTTAATGGCGTAGCCTCAATACGAATCACTACTTCATCGGCACCAGGTTGTGGCATATCGATATTTCTTAGGGCAAGCGTTAGTTTATTATCTTCACTGATAGTTGAAGTAAGTTGGATATTTGTATCTGTCATAATGTTCGCTCCTGATAATGTGTATTAATTAGTGCAATAGCTAAGTGTTATTTAGCATGTGTTATCTGAATATGAGCTTGCGTAAAGCTGGCTCGACTCAACAACACATAAAAATGTAATGTAAACGCATGCGTTTAGGTTAAGTACATTATTACTTGTTTAAATTTGCTTATATATAGGAGAAAATGCGAATAACTTTTGTCTTTAAGACAATAATGTTATTTATTGAAAGGAGAGGTTAGATGGATCAACTACGGGCAATACGCTACTTCATAAAAGTTGTTGAAACGGGTAGCTTTACCAAAGCGGCGAGCACGTTTAATGTGCCGCCTTCTTCTTTATCAAGACGAGTGGTTGATCTAGAAAAAAGCTTAGGAGCAACGCTTTTAAAACGCACAACCCGGCTTGTGAAGCTGACAGAAGTGGGGCAAATTTACTATAACGACGTTCAGCAAATAGTAAACCAGTTAGAGCAAAGCCACGAAACTGTGCGCAGTTATCAAACAACACCAATGGGGCGCTTATCAATAAGTTCGATGGTAAGTTTTGGTGATAAAATATTACTACCGTTGTTAGATGAATTTAATGCGTTATACCCTGAAATTATACTCGATGTTAGCTTCAGTGATGAACTATCGACATTGGGCCGTGACGATGTTGATATTGCTATTCGCGGTGGTTATGCACCCAATGAGCGCGTGTTAGCCATAAAATTGATGGACAATGAGTTTATTCCTGTAGCGTCACCAGGTTATTTACAGCAGCACGGTGTGCCTAGTCATGCTATGGCGTTAAAGCATCACAATGGCCTTTATTTTAAGACGCCACTAGGGCCAACCCCTTGGCTATGCAAAGTAGATGAGCAATGGCATGACGTGTCAGGGCCTGCTGTGGTTATTTCGAATAACGGAGCATGGCTTAGTAAAAAAGCCTGTAATGGGGAGGGCATTTTAATGTCAACTCGCTGGGCACTTGCTCCATACCTTGAGTCGGGCGAGTTGCAAGAACTTAAGTTTGAACATCAGCTTGCGGTAACGCAAAACTCTAATATGGCTATTTATTTGTTATATCAAAAACAGCGATATTTAGTACCAAAAGTGAAAGCCGCCGTAGATTTTTTGGTACAAAAAATAAAGGTAGAAGCCGATTGAGCACAAAGTTATAGAGCTTTCTATTAGCGTCACAGCACTGTTAATAAAATCTTTTTAGTTATTAAAGAAATTGAAAAATTAAATGAGAAAGCACACAAGTTGTGTTAAAAATAACCTTTAGATAGATGTTGTTAGCGAGGGAATGAAATGAAAATACAACTGTTGGTTTTACTGCCACTGCTAGTCAGTGCTTTTGTGAGCGGTTTGGTAAAGGCAAATGATGAAGTATTGTCGGTCGATCAAGTTGCGTTACAGGGAATGCAGTTTAGTTTTGAAAATGATGCGAAAGTAAGGCCTAAAAACAGTGATTTCAGTGTGGTTAACTCTGTGCTGATGAGCAGTGAGCAAGGCCGGCGAGTCGCAGTGGTGACAATTCGTAATGACGCGTCAGGTTCACGCATTTTACAGGCTGAACATATTATGGCGTTATTTGCCGATGGCAGACGAATATCGCCTATGGCTCTGGCTGACAATATTAAACTAGACGATGGTGAGCAGCGCACATTAACGCTGTCGTTTGGCGAAGACAATTTCCCGATTTTGAGCATCTTCACCAGTAATAATTTAAATTAGGAATAATAATAAAATGAAAGCGATGATCTGTGGATTGAGCTGTGCAGCACTTTTTAGTGCCACCAGTATTGCGCAGCACAGTAAGGAGTTTGTGCCTGATAATGTGTTTACTCAAGGCGTTGAAGGACCTGTTTTTTATAAGCAGCATTTATACGCAGTTAATTTTGCTGATCAGGGCACCATTGGTAAGGTTGATAACAATGGTAAAGCCAGCTTATTTTTAAAGCTGCCAAATGACAGCGTTGGTAATGGTTTGCAATTTGATGGCCAAGGTAATCTCTATATTGCGGATTATGTAAATCATAATATTTTAAAAGTGCCTGCTAATAGTAAAAGCGTTGAGGTTTTTGCTCATAATAAAACCATGAATCAACCAAATGATATTGCCATAACTAAACGCGGTGTGTTGTTTGCCAGCGACCCTAATTGGGCTGATGCTACCGGCAAATTATGGCGTATAAATACAGATGGCAGTACTCAATTATTAGAAGAGAATATGGGCACCACCAATGGTGTGGCGGTTAATAACAGCAATAGTAAACTCTACGTAAACGAAAGCGTGCAGCGGATTATTTGGCAATATGATCTTGATAGTGAGCTAAACATCAGCAATAAGCAGCCGCTGATCACATTTGACGATCATGGTATGGACGGCATGCGTGTTGATAACCAAGGTAACCTGTATGTAGCCCGTTATGGCGCAGGTGTTATTTTAAAAATTAGCCCCGCAGGTAAGATATTGCAAACCTATACTTTAACAGGGCAGCATCCAACCAATGTGGCATTTAATGATGGGCAAACAAAGCTGTTTGTCACCATGCAAAAACGCGGTGCGATTGAAGTGATAAATGTGGAGTAAAACTGCGGACATTCTGTGGGAATTGACTTAGTTGTGATTGTTTAAAGACCCTAATTTGCACAAAGAGAAGTGAATGAGGGTAAATGAGACACCCAGAAATACGACGGGCAACGGATTAATCCTAGCACCTAGATATTTTTCTAGAACCTTTACCCATGTAGGTCGCTATTTATGGCGTCAATATTTTCCTCATCAGCGCAGCGTCTCATGACTTCTTTGTGAATAAGTTACTTAGAGTCCATCTGCAAGATGAGTAGCAAATGTTTTGATTCAACTAATCTAATATGAAAAGCGCACCGGGCAGGGTGCGCTTTAAGGGTTTAATCCTGTGTTGCTATGAGCAATTTGGGATTAACTAAAAACTCGGTGAGTAACGAACTGCAACGCCCACTGTACGGCCAATAACGCTGTAATCACTCACAGTATTAAAGTGGTTAGCGCCAATGTCAGGTGTTGGTGGTGCTTTGTCAAATAGATTATCGATACCAAAGTTAACGGCGATAGTGTCGGTTGCTTGCCACGATGCAGCAAAGTCCATGTAGTCTTGTGCTGAAATTGTTTCTGTTCTATCTACAGCATAGTCTACTTCACCGATTCTGCGCCAGCCTAATTGGAAGTTCATGGTATCTAGCTGCCAATCAAAGGTGGCGCGATGTTTATAATCGGCTTGTAAGATACTCGCAAAATCGCCTGAACACGCGCTACCGTAAGTGCCTTTACAATCAACTTCGGCTACGGTGCTATTATTTTGGCGAGTTTGTTTTGTTACAAAGTTACCTTGGTATGAGAGCCTAAAGCGACCGCCTAAATCCATTGGTGCATCAAATACATAGTTGGCTGCTAAATCGATACCAGCTTGTTCAATCGCTGCAAGGTTAAAGTCATTTACGATCGCGGTGCTAATAAAGCCCGTGTTTGGATCGCGAAGTACTGCGCCACACAATGGGTTGTTCGGATTTGGATCGTCGATATAGCAGCTTTGTAATGCTGCAGCAGGTTGAATTTGACTTACCGCATCGGTTACACGAATGCTATAGTAATCAAGTGATAGGTCAAAGTCCTCAATGTAACTTGGAGTATAAACTACACCTAACGTATCTGATTCTGCTTGCTCAGGCTTGATGTTCGGATTACCGCCGTAAGTATACTCGGCTGTTGTTGAGTCATACTCAGTGCCTACTGGTGGTGCGCCAAAAGCGGCACATTGCGCTGCGTCCCCCGTACCTAGTAAACATGGATCGCCATTAAAGCGACCAGCAAAGCGTGGTACAAATTGGTCACTATTTTGGTCAAATAAAGCTAATGATAACCCCGTGATCGGACTTGCGAATTCGCCTAAGTTTGGTGCTCTAAATGCAGTGAGCTTATTAGCACGAATACGGATATCATCGTTAATTGCCCAGTTTATGCCAAGCTTATAAGTGTCTTCGGCTTCGGTGTTTGAATAATCAGAAATACGGTAAGCACCTTCAAAACTAAGTTCTTTAGCAAATGGCATATCAATTAAGATCGGCACTAAAATTTCTGCATAAAACTCACTACTGTCGAAGCTGGCGTCCATATCAAATGCGCTAACAGAGGCAAAGCTAGTGCCATTTCTAAATGCATCCCCTGGAGTTTGCTTGCCCGTTTCTTTGCGGTACTCATAACCAATTGCAAAATCGACATAACCGGCAGGTAATTCAAATAAGGCACTAGAATCGCCAGAGAGAGTTGCAGCAAATACACTTTGAGTACGTTCACGGGTGGTATATAACAGTGGATCGCTAAATTCATTTAGATCTAAATTAGGATCAAAAATATCGCTGCTATTGGCAATATTGCCAAAGCGACTATTGCCACTGTTATCATTTTTATAGCCATTGTTGTAAATTGTAGCGACTTCGTCAGTTTGACCGTATTGACCATAAATGTCGTAACGTAAATAATCGTTAATATCGCCTTTTAAACCCAGTTGAAATTGTAATGAATCACGCACGGCTTCAGTATGTTGAACGCCAAGGCCTAAATTACGCTCAACATTGACTAGCGCATTTCCATCAGCATCAAAGGTGAGTTGTTGGCGTAGTTCATCAGGAATATATTGGTTATCTTGTGTGAGGGTTACTTGTTCATTAACAAGAATAGGTGTTTGGCCGCTAGCACCAGCCCCATTAACGGTTACTTTTGAATACATAGCGCGGCCGTAAATGATTGCGCTGTCACTGGCATCCACATCAAATAATAACCCAGCAGAAAATCTATCCATTGGCTGAGTTAAATAACGGTCGCCGGTAAAGTCACTGGTTTGACGGTCGCTCACTACTTGCCCTGCATCATTAATCGCTAAACTGTTGCCGCTGGCAACATCGGTGTAAAACCCGCCGCTATTAATCATAGTTGCGCCATTATCTAAGGCATAATCACGTTCACCAGCAAGTAATTCTTTACGTTCAGAATAACCAAGGTAGCCAGTAATATGGCCACTACCATCAGCTATATCGCCACCAAAAATGGCTTCAAAATTAAGTTTTTCATTGCCACCATCAGCTGTTTCATAACTACTTGAAAACTCAGCGCCGGTAAAGTCATCATCAAGCACAAAGTTAACCACGCCAGCTACTGCATCGGCACCATAAACAGCAGCCGCACCGCCAGTTAAAACATCAACACGTTTGATCAAACCGGCAGGAATTGTATTGACGTCAACTGAGTTACGAAAACTAAATGGCACAGCGCGCGTACCGTCAATTAATACCAAAGTTCGGTTTTGACCAAGACCACGTAAATCAATAGTCGATGAGCCAAATGAGTCACCTACCGTTGCACCTGTACTATTAGCGCCCGCTGCGGCTTGTGGTAATTTTGCGGTAATATCTTCTACATTCACCGCGCGATCTAGGTGTATTTGTGCTTCGTCAACACTCACTACTGGGCTACTTGAAACTAATTCTGTTCGCTGAATTCGCGAGCCAGTAACCGTAATTACTTCAGGTTTTTTTTGCTGCACTTGTTGCTGTTCAGCGGCCAATAAAGCAGGGCTAGTAGTGGCAATAACTGCCAGTGCAATTGGTGATAGCAGGTGGAGTGGGCGCATTGAGTTAGGTTTGCAGTGTTTCATGGTCTGTTCCCGTGGTTATGTATTTTTTGCTATTATGAATTTTATCGTTGTCGGTACACTCAGTGTGTTGGTAAGTTTTAAAGCATTTTTAACGTATTTGCAATAATTATTCTTTCAATGTTTAAATTTAAGGTATAAAGTATTCTTTAGTTTGAAGTGAATGTACATTCATTAGTATTTTGATTTTTAAGGGTAAAAAGAATGCATCAGCATATATTACAACTGTATAACAGTGCTAAAAAACAACAAAGATTAATAATTGGTCTGATGAGTGGGACTTCATTAGATGGGCTAGATGTTGCATTGTGCAAAGTCTCAGGGCATGGCATGGACACCCAAATTGATGTGTTAGCCTTTGACACCGTTGGTTATGATGATGACTATAAACAGAAAATAAAAACAGTATTTGCCAAGCGCGAATGTGATTTGGAGTTAGTTACTTTACTTCACCCTTGGGTGGGGCAATTACATGGCAAAATGGTATTGCAGTGTTTAGCTAAATGGAAAGTTGCTGCAGCTGATATTGATGTGATTGCAAGTCACGGGCAAACTATTTATCACTGCCCTAAAAGTCAGCATAGCCAGAGCGATTTTAATCATGGCACTTTGCAAATAGGTGATAGCGACCATTTAGCGGTTACGACAGGTATTACCACGATTGGCGATTTTAGACAAAAGCACATTGCAGCGGGCGGAGAAGGCGCACCACTTGCGGTATATGGCGACTATTTATTTTTTAGCAGCTTAACTGAAAATCGTATATTACTGAATATGGGTGGCATTGCTAACCTGACTTTTTTACCACAATCTGCTGATGCGAGCGCTGTATTTAGCTCTGATATTGGCCCAGGTAATACCATTATGGACGCTTATATACAGCGTTATTTTGCGCCGCTTCATTATGACAAAGATAGTTTAATTGCCAACCAAGGCCAGATAAATCAGCCGCTGTTGGATGAGTTATGCCAAGATGAATTTTTTAATTTAGACTTTCCTAAGACGACAGGCCCTGAAGTTTTCAATTTGGCTTATTTACACCAAGCACAAACGACAACCAACACCCTACAGCTAAGCCACGAAGATGTGATGGCAACACTAAATCGATTTTCGGCGATGATGATTGCACAGGCTATTAATCAATGCAGTGAAAAATTAGCCGATGTTACAGTTTATGCCAGTGGCGGGGGAATACATAATCCACTGTTGATGAAGCATATTTTATCTTTGTGCCCACAGTTACATGAGATTAAAAATACCCATGCTCTAGGTATCGACCCAGATGCGAAAGAAGCAGTTTTGTTTGCGATTTTAGCGAACGAATGTTTAGCGGGTGGCCAGCAACGTTTTGGTAATCAAGCGCAGGGCATACCCACCATTACTATGGGTAAAGTCAGCTTTGCGGATTAAAATAATGATAAAAATGAACTACTAAAACTTGTCATATATTGGCGCAGTGAATGACTTTTAGAAACTAGAGCCGGCTCGTATTGTGGTATATAACCTGCGCCATATTCCTTGATTGCGACATCAAATTCAGCACTGTCTTTGAGGGTGGCATGTAAACCATGCAACATTAATTGCAGCACATATTCGTCGCTTTCATCACTGAGAGTTATTTTTTCAAGTGTCAGCGTTACCGTACCGGCTTCGATATCGCTCAGACGCAGTGTGTATTGCATAAAGTAACGTGCATCACGCGCTGCTATATGTGTTGCACTTAACGAAATAGTGTCGCCTTCATGCGCATCTTCTGGTAATACACAAAGCAGTGTAATTTCATGCTGCGCGTTTGCATTTAGATGCAGTGTATCGTACTCCATAGTATGTGCCATGGCAGCTGATAGCGGATCTTCAAAAGATTGCAGTGCAAAGTTCAAGCGCACTAAAGGAGTGGTCATTGAGGTCAGTCGTCTTTTCTAGGTTAATTAAATCGAATGGAAATTATCCTATAGTTTAATTGCAGATTTATGACTAATTGAACGTATTTTCATCATTTTTAACTTAGCGTGCTAAAACAATGCAGCAGCAGTTGTTTATAGGTAATATCAAGCTTATAAATTTTATAATAATAAATTTAAAATCCATTTTTAAATGTTTACTTAATAGCAGCAAGATTGGCTAATTTACAAACGGGTAATAGCACTCGCAATAAACTGTGATTTGGGTATAGTCAACTTAATATAAATAGCCGAGAATTATCATGTTTAAACGAATAGCGCTCTTTTTATCAGTATGTTTAGTGCCGCTACTGTCTTTTGCTGTAGATAATAAGCCGTTTGTAGGGCAGATAAGTGCGGCTGATTTACTTAACGATCATCAGCAATTTTCCAATGAATACAATAACTTTGTGCCAACTGTTGCCGATACACAAGCCATGCAAACACTCAAAGGTAAAGATATTTTGGTGTTATTTGGCACTTGGTGTCACGATAGTCAGCGTGAAGTACCACGGTTACTTAAATTACTTGATAGCTCCAAGGTGGCATTGGCCAGCTTAAAGTTGGTCGCTGTCGGTTATGATAAACGCGATCCTGAAGGGATTGCAGCACGCTACCAATTAAAGTATTCACCAACGATTATAGTATTAACAGCAGGCAAAGAGCTTGGGCGGTTAGTTGAAAAACCAAAGGCGTCTATTGCTTCAGATTTAAGTCAATTTAATCCAGTAACAGAGTAAAAGTATGAGGGATCAAATTATTGCTGCTATTTAGGTATTTGTTGGCTGTATTGTTTTAAGTTTAGTTTTTCACTTGGCACTGAAGAAGGTTGAACGTCGTTTTGATGGCCATGCCGCGGAATCGTTTCGTTTAATTTCAAACTCACAAAAAGCGATTTTGATTTTTATTGGCACTATATTAGCGCTCTCTAAGCTTGATTTTGATGTAACTGGTTTAGTCGCTGGCTTGGGTTTAACAGGGTTTGCGTTAGGGTTTGCGCTTAAAGATGCAATTTCAAATCTCGTTGCAGGGATAATGGTTGTGCTTTATAGACCTATTAAGTTGGGTGATAACATCGAGGTCGCGAGCTGTAAAGGTGTCGTGGTCGATTTAAACCTCAGATATATTACTTTACAGACCGATGGCTGTCGTCATTTAGTTCCCAATTCATTGATGCTCAGTAATAAAGTAACAATAAATAACTCGTAATATTTTCAACTAGCTAATTACAAATGAGCTGATTAAAATAGCCTATAAATCTAAGAGTGATGACTAAACTAATGTTTGAGCAAGTAATCGCGTTAATTGATGAAGCAAATAGCCAGGATCCTAATCAAGAACACTATGCAGGTAAAGTGTGGCCTAAAGAGCGTTTATATTCAGAGCGTATGACGCAGATGTTAAACCGTTTTAAACCTGATGCTGATGAGCTAATGCATATTGCTGTGAGAGCACAGCACATAAAGCGTTGGTGTTCGCCGCGAAGTCACTTTCCAATGGATAAACAAGGCTATCATCAGTGGCGCAGTGCGTTGTATGTTTTTCATGCCAGTACTGTGGTTGAATTAATGCAGCAAGTTGGTTGTTCTGATGTTGATCAGCAACGAGTATATGCAGCGGTTGCGAAAAAACAAATCAAGCGTAATCCTGATAGTCAATTGGTGGAAGATATCGCAAGTTTAGTGTTTATTGAGTATTACATGTTGGCATTTGTGCAAACAAAACCAGACTACGATGAGCAAAAGTGGATTGGGATTTTGCAACGTACGTGGCAAAAAATGTCTACTGAGGCACATGACTTTGTGTTGGCGGGTAATATTACTTTACCAGCGCCGTTAGTACCGCTAATTGAAAAGGCGCTTGCACCGAGTTAATATCTCACTGCGATGAGTAATAAAATGCAAAGGAACTGGATATGCGCTGCCCAAGGACAAATATAGAACTCACTAAACTAATGGTCGGGGGGATCGAGGTTTTCTCATCCGCCAATGGTGGGGTATTTTTTGATAATCGCCAGATTTTTAATTTTAGTGATCCATCTTTAAAAAGAGCGCTGGTGCTTGCTGAGCATTTGGCTGCTTTACCTGACACAGACGTTGATTTAACGGCACGAATTAATTGCCCTAAGTGCCCGAGTATCGTGATGATGCGGCGCTTTTTTACACCTCTTCATGTGGTCGAAATTGATGAGTGCCCAAGTTGTGCGGGTATTTGGCTAGATCCAAAAGAACTTAATAAAATTCACGACAATCACTTAACAGCGAAAGAAAAACAATTACTAGTGAACCAGCAAGCCAATAATCATGGTTTTATACATTTTGAAATACCGACTAATCGATTTAGCCAGCGAGGTATTAAGAAAAACCACAACAAAAATACCGAGAGTTTAGTTGAAATCGCTTTAGCTTCGTTTTTGGACTAACTCTGCAGAGCAACTTAGTCTTGGTTAAGTTGCTGTTTTACGTTTTGTACTTTCGCTAAAATTTGCTTATCAACAACCACAGGCAATACCAATTCTATATTTTCTAATGTGGCGATGACTTGTGTTTTCAACTGTGTCTGCTGTTCAATTTGCATAACTTTAAGTGTTTCAGCGGTTTGTAATTTTACTTGTTCAGTCACTAGCGCTTCAGTTGGGCTTAGTAGCATCAATGTTAGTAGTAATGTATTCATATTAATCTCCTTATTTAAATTACCGCTAAGATAAGGAAATTAGATGACAGTTACGTGTGGCTTATATTGCTACAAAGTTAAACTTTAATGCTGTTTTGATGAAGAGCTAGGCTTGTACTAAGCAGATCAAAGTACCTTCAATGGCTCTTACGTAGGCATAATATTGAGTTCCTCTACAGCTAGGGGGGCAAAGAGGCTCTGCGCCAGCAAGCACCGCTTTATCGTAACTTTCACTGAGATTAGTACAGCTAAAGCGCAGCTCAAAACCTAGCGCTGGTTGCTTTGGGTGAGCGCGGATATAACCTTGTTTAAAATGGGCTTGAGCATACGGGTGATTCGCAAAAGCAATTTTTACATCGCCAGTAGCAAGCTCTCCATATTCGGCATCATCGCTGAGGGCATGAGTGGCAAAACCAAACGCTTGAAAATAAAAGTCTAAGGTTTCTTCAACGTTATCAACATAGATAACCTGATTGATTAATTCCATTGATGACTCTATTTAAGTTTACAT